>CAMLOC010000475.1 GCA_946481465.1 uncultured Shinella sp.
GGCGGAATTCGAGGCGATGAAGTTCATCGATCCGCCGACGCGGCTCGGTAACCGCCGCGCCTTCAACAAGGCGCTCGCCCGCGTCTATGCCAATCCCGGCCTGCCGATGCTGTGTGGCGTCGCCATTGCCGAGGTGGATGCCGAGCGGCGCTTCTCCGCCGGGCAGATCGAGGCCCTGTCGGACCACCTCGTCACCTTCTACGGCGGCCTCATCCGCCAGGCCTTCCCGGCGGGCGAGCTTGCCGTGCGCTTCGACGGCCTGCGCTTCGGCTTCCTGTTCCACACCGCCGACGAGGGCGAGGTGACGCGGCTGATCGACCTCCTGCGCGCCGCCTTCCAGACGGTGGCGCTGCGCGATCCGCGCACCGGCCGCAATCTCGGCCACCTGACGCTTTCGGCCGGCATCTGCATGGCGGACCGCGCCGACAGCGCGCTCGACCTTGCCTCGGCCTGCGAGCGGGCGCTGGCGGAGGCGCGGGGCGCGGGCGGCGACCAGGTCGTCGTCTACGGTCGCGGCGACGAGGTGCCGGCCGGCAAGGAATGGCTGATCTACCGGCCGGCCTGATGCGGAAGGGGACGGGGCCTAAAGCGCCCGGATGACCTTGCGCAGCGCCTCGTTGCGCGCGCCGAGCATCAGCACGTTCTTCATGGCGAGCTTGGGATCGTCGGTGCGGAAGAGCACGCCGTTGCCGCGCACCTTGCGGTCTATCTGCAGCCGGCCTTCCTCTTCGGCCGGCGTGATGGCGACGGCGAAATACATGCGCCCCGCCTTCTTCGATATATCGGCGAAGAACTGCTCCTCCTCGCCGATCTCGGCAAAGAAATTGGCCATGTAGAAGGCCCATTGCACATTCTCGAATTCCGCGAAGCGGGAATTGGCGACGGTGATGTGGCAATAGCCGAGATGCGGCGTCTGGGCGAGCGTGCGGTGGAAGATCAGCTTGGGAAAGCGGATCGACTGGTGGAAACCGTTGATGCGGTCATGCGTGACGTTGCCGGCGTTTTCCAGCTTGCGCCCGGTGCGCTCGGCCACCTCCTGGTAGCTGAGATACCGCTTCTCCGTCGGGCTCCAGGCGGTGTTCCGGTCGATGCGGCCGGTGCGCAGGAATTCGGTATGGGCGGCCGGCTTCGGCTGGTTCGCGCGCTTGTAGGCGACCGCGTCGTAATAACGGAACTTGGTTTGCTGCACGCGCCGGCACTCCATCCTCGCGACCCGATGCGATGAAGTTTATGGAAACGGCGTTAAGCATTCCTTTCCGGGCGCCAACCCTTTTCCGTGAGGCCAGGTCCGCCGGGCCTCAGAAATCCTGGTAGTTCAGCGGTGTGACCTCGACCAGGCGGCGGCCGAGCGCGGTGGTCGCGGTGCCGTTCGCCATGATGCCCGCGCGCACCTCGACCGTCACGGCGAGGGGGAACGACGCTGCGCCGGCGGAGGCGAGCGTGACGGCGCCGGCCGTCTGCGCCCCGGTGCCGGCTTCGGCTTCGGCCCTCACCGTTGCCTTGAAGGCGCCGCCCGCCGGAATGGAGGCGGTGAGCATCCCGTCGACGGGCTCGAAGGGCTTTTCGGGAAGGAGGTCGCCGAAGGCCCAGGCCTTGCCGAGCGCCGCCTTGGTCATCGGCGCCACGTTGACGTCGATGTCGGTCAGCGCGCCCTTCACCCGGTAGGGGCAGCGCCGCTTCGAGCAGTTGACGCCGGCGGAGAACTGCCACAGCGCGTAATTGTCCCAGTTGCCCATCGGGAAGCTGCCCGTGATGCCCGGTTTGTAGCGGGCGTACCAGAGCGGCAGGCGCGACAGGATGCGGTACTTGTCGCGGTTGGCGGCGATATGCCGGGCGGTGGCGTGATTGGTGTAGAGCACCGGATAGCGGCCCGTGCGCGTCTTGATATGGCCGGCGAAGACCTGCGCATCCTCCAGCGACATGTAGGCGTCGGGGTCGATCCCCTCGATGTCGAGCACCATCATCTCGTCGTCCTGCGGATTGGCATAGTCGAGGAAATGGTTGGCCTGGTCGACCGGATTGCCCGGCCGGGCGAGGTGGTAGGCGCCCCACAGCAGGCCCTTCGAGCGGGCGAGCAGCCGGCGCGTCTCGTAGAGTTCGCGGCTCACCGCATATTTGCGCCACATGGTCTTGCAATGGGCCACCGTGTCGCCGCCGTGGTCGCCCCTGCAGCTGTAGCTTTCCGGCAGGCCGTCGGAGGCCTTGGAGATGAAGCCGGCGATGCGGGTGTCGGAGAGCATCTCGGACCAGTCGATCTCGTTCAGCTCGTAGGCGTCGATGACGATGGCGTTTTCGGGCTTCTTCCACGGCTCCACGCTGGCCGCGCCCGCCGGGAAGGGCAGGGTCGCGAGAAGAAGAAGGGCGGCCAGGCCGGAAAGATGCTTCGAGTTCATGGACGCTCCTCGTTCTGCCGCGCCTGCGCAAGCGCGCATGGTGGGCCGAACATGGTTAACGGAGGGCTAACGCGCACAAAAACCCGGCGCGGAACATTGAATCGCCCGCGATGAGACCGCATATGGAACGAAAGGGACTCTGGTGCGTTTCGCGTTCAAATTGCCGTTCGAGCTACAGTCGAAAGGCACCGTTAGGGAGAAATGTCATGAGATTTGTCAACAAATGCCTGGCCGTGGCCCTGTCGGCGCTCTTCGCCGCCACGCCGGTCGTTCCGGCGGGCGCCATGCCGCTTGGCGCGGTGAAGGTGCAGGCGAATGCGGCCGGCGGCAACGACGTGCAGCTGGTTCGCGACGGCGAACGCCCGTTCTGGCTGAAGCGCAATTTCCGCTTCGACGGCAATTCGCGCGACGTGCGGCGCAACTACAACCGCATGAGCACGCGCGAGCGCAATCGCCGCATCGAGCGGACCTGGAGCGGCGACCGGCGCTATCGCCATCGCGACCGGGATGTCGGCTGGCGTGACCGCGACGACCGCCGCGGCTGGTATCGCGGCCATCGCGGCTACCGTTACCATCGTCCGGGCTACCGCTACCATGACGGTTTCTGGTTCCCGCTGGCCGCCTTCGGCGTCGGCACGATCATCGGCGGCGCGATCGCCAACGACCGGACCTATGTCGGCGGCAGCGCGCATGTGAACTGGTGCGCCAACCGCTACCGGTCCTACAGGGCCTATGACAACACGTTCCAGCCCTATAACGGGCCGCGGCGCCAGTGCAACTCGCCCTATAACTGACGGGCGTGACGATAAACGTGCCGGACGGTCCCCCCGGCACCTGGAGCGGGCTGACCGGTCGATGACCGGCCGGCCCGTTTCCGTTTCGGCCTGTCGATCTGCCCGGCGATCTACGTTGACGTTTACGTAAAAATCAATACTCTGTCCGCCAGCACATCGCCCGCCGAAGCGGCGGCCTTGAGGAGGATAGAGATGTACAAGGCGCCGGTCGAGGAGATTGCGTTCACGCTGAAGCATGTGGCAGGCCTTGCGCCCGCGCTGGAAGCCGGCCGTCTCGGCGATCTCTCGGACGACCTCGTCGACGCCATCCTTTCCGAGGCCGGCCGTTTCGCCACCGAGGAGGTGGCCCCGCTCGCCGCGATCGGCGACCGGCAGGGCGCCCGCCTCGTCGACGGCGCGGTGAAGATGCCCGACGGCTGGCCGGCGCTCTACAGGGCCTGGGCGGACGGCGGCTGGAATGCGCTGACGGCCTCGCCCGATTTCGGCGGCCAGGGCCTGCCGCACATGCTGCACGTCGCCGCGCTCGAAATGTGGAACGGCGGCTCCATGGCCTTTGCGATCGGCCCGACGCTGACGATCGGCGCCGTCGAGGCGCTGGCGGCGCACGGCTCGGATCACCTGAAATCCACCTATCTGCCGAAAATGGTGTCGGGCGAATGGATGGGCTCGATGAACCTCACCGAGCCCCATGCCGGCTCGGACCTCGGCGTGATGAAAACCCGCGCCGAACGGCGCGACGACGGCACCTACCGGCTGTTCGGCCAGAAAATCTTCATCACCTATGGCGAGCACGATTTCACCGACAACATCGCGCATCTGGTGCTCGCCCGCCTGCCGGATGCGCCGGCCGGCACGCGCGGCATCTCGCTGTTCCTCG
>CAMLOC010000476.1 GCA_946481465.1 uncultured Shinella sp.
GCCGACGGCGGCACCGACCAGGCGGCGAACCGGCGCATGCTGGGGCTTTGAGGGGCCAGGTGGGAATACCCCCCTCTGCCCTGCCGGGCATCTCCCCCACAAGGGGGGAGAGCGGCTTGGAGCGAAGCGGTGCCACGATTTGATTTCCCCCCTTGTGGGGGAGATGTCACGAAGTGACAGAGGGGGGTGAGCCTCCTGCACAACATCAAGGAGGATTTTCATGGCAATCGAAGGAAGCGCCGGCGAGGCGCGGGAACCCCGTATCCGGCTCGGCATGGTCGGCGGCGGCTCGGGCGCCTTTATCGGCGCGGTGCATCGCATCGCTGCAAGGCTGGACGATCACTATGAGCTCGTCGCCGGCGCGCTGTCGTCCTCGCCGGAAAAGGCGGAGCAGTCGGCGCGCGAACTGGGGCTCGACCCCTCGCGCAGCTACGGCAGCTTCAAGGAAATGGCGATCCGCGAGGCCAAGCTGAAGAACGGCATCGAGGCGGTGGCGATCGTCACGCCGAACCATGTGCACTACGAGGCCGCGAAGGAATTCCTGAAGCGCGGCATCCATGTCATCTGCGACAAGCCGCTGACCTCGACGCTCGGCGATGCGCGCAAGCTGAAGAAGCTGGCGGAGGAGGGCGAGGCGCTCTTCGTGCTGACGCACAATTACACCGGCTATCCGATGGTCCGGCAGGCCCGCGAGATGGTTGCGAGCGGCGAACTCGGCACGATCCGGCTCGTGCAGATGGAATATCCGCAGGATTGGCTGACGGAGGATATCGAGAGCAGCGGCCAGAAGCAGGCCGCGTGGCGCACGGACCCCACCAAGTCGGGTGCGGGTGGCTCCACCGGCGACATCGGCACCCATGCCTACAATCTCGGCTGCTTCGTCTCCGGTCTCGAACTGGAAGAACTCTCTGCCGATCTCGACAGCTTCGTGCCGGGCCGGCGCCTGGATGACAACGCCCATGTCATGATGCGCTTCAAGGAGAAGGACGGCGCGCGCGCCAAGGGCATGCTCTGGTGCAGCCAGGTGGCGCCCGGCCACGAGAACGGCCTGAAGGTCCGCGTCTACGGCACGAAGGGCGGGCTCGAATGGGTGCAGGCCGACCCGAACTATCTCTGGTACACGCCCTTCGGCGAACCGAAGCGTCTCATCACCCGGGGCGGTGCCGGCTCCGGCCCCGCCGCCGCCCGCGTCAGCCGCGTGCCGTCCGGCCATCCGGAAGGCTATCTGGAAGGCTTCGCCAACATCTATTCCGAAGCCGCGCGCGCCATCCATGCGAAGCGCAAGGGCACGCCGGTCGATCCCGCCGTCACCTATCCGACGGTGGACGATGGCCTCAAGGGCATGCTCTTCGTCGATGCCTGCGTACAATCTTCGAAGAAGAACGGCGCCTGGGTGAAAGTCTAAGACACAGCCGGATCACCCGCGTGCCGCCCTGGTGCGGCGGGCGGGTGCTTCAGGCAAAAAGGCTGCCGAGGCGGATCACCAGCTTCTTGTCGAACATGTGGCCCCGGTCGAACATCCAGTTCAGCGCCTCGCGCGTGGTCCACGGCCGCTTGTAGGGGCGGGTGCTCGTCAGCGCCTCGAAGACGTCGCAGATGGTGGCGATGCGGATTTCCGGGCTCAGCTTGTCGGCCTTGAGGCCGAGCGGATAGCCGCTGCCGTCGAGCATCTCGTGATGGTAGCGGCAGATGTCGAGCACGAGGTCGGACACGTTGCCCTGCTCCTTCAGCAGGCGGTATCCGAGGTCGGGGTGGCCGCGCATCAGGCGCTTTTCGTCGCTGTCCAGCCGGCCGCTCTTGTTGAGAACCGTGTTGGGGATCATCAGCTTGCCGACATCGTGCAGCAGGCCCGCCACGCCGAGTTCTCGCACCGTGTCGTCGTCACGGCCGAGCAGGCGGGCAAGGCGCATCATGAGCGCGCCGACCGTCAGCGAATGCACATAGGTGCCCTCGTCCTTCGTCTTGAGGCGCGTGACCTTCAGGAAGACGTCGGGCGCGGCGTCGATGCGCGCGGAAATTTCGTCGGCGACCGGCGAGAGCGCGTCGATTTCAAACTCGCCGCTGCGCACCGCGTCGAAACTGTTGCGCAGCGAGCGGGCCGATTGCGCGACGGTTTCCAGCGTGCGCTTGCGCTCCTCGGCGGCCCGCGCCAGCGGCGCCGTGCCCGTGGCAAGATCTATGTCCACGGTGCTCTTTTGCGGATTGACCAGGGCATAGGCGGCGGAGGTGGCCAGGATCGCCCGCACGGTCTCGTCGGACTGGACGAGGAAGCGCCGCCCCGAGAATTCGGCGTTCGGGCACTCCAGCGATTCCACGAACATGCCCTTGCGCACGAGATGCTTTGCAATTCGTCGTACCACGCCAGTGCCTCCGTCCCGGGCTATCGGCAGTCTAAGGGGCAAGTCCCTAACCGTTGTTTAAGTGATCCCTGTTTAAGGACAACTTCCGGTTATCGGGCGGCAATCCGGCCGCGTGCGAAAAGACGTTGATTTTTACACGTCTTGCCCATACTGCAACGTTGCAGTTATGAGATTTACGCCCCTATCGAGCCTGAGAGACGAAAATGAGCGATCCCAAGACCCTTGCCGGCCGGTTTCCCGGCGACTTCGTGTTCGGCGTGGCGACAGCCGCCTTCCAGATCGAGGGCGCCGCGAAGGCGGATGGCCGCAAGCCGTCGATCTGGGACGCGTTCTCCAACATGCCCGGCCGGGTCTTCGGCCGGCACAATGGCGATGTGGCCTGCGACCACTACAACCGGCTGGAGGCGGACCTCGATCTCATCCAGTCGCTCGGCGTGTCGGCCTACCGGTTTTCCATCGCCTGGCCGCGCATCATCCCTGAAGGCACCGGCGCGGTGAACGAGAAGGGGCTGGATTTCTACGATCGCCTCGTCGACGGCCTGAAGGCCCGCGGCATCAAGGCCTTCGCGACGCTCTACCACTGGGACCTGCCGCTGATGCTATCGGGCGATGGCGGCTGGACGGCGCGGCAGACGGCCTATGCCTTCCAGCGCTATGCGAAAACGGTGATCGCCCGGCTCGGCGACCGGCTGGATGCGGTGGCGACCTTCAACGAGCCCTGGTGCTCCGTCTGGCTCAGCCATCTCTACGGCATCCATGCGCCGGGCGAGCGCAACATGGACGCGGCGCTCCATGCCCTGCACGTCACCAACCTGGCGCACGGCCTTGGTGTGGCGGCGATCCGTGCCGAACGCCCGCAGCTTGCCACGGGCCTCGTCCTCAATGCGCACTCCATCCAGGCCGGCAGCCACAGTGAGGCCGACCGGGCGGCCGCCGCGCGGGCCTTCGACTTCCACAACGGCGTCTTCTTCGGCCCGGTCTTCAAGGGCGAATATCCCGAAAGCTTCCTTTCCGCGCTCGGCCATCGCATGCCGGCCATCGAGCCCGGCGACATGGAGACGATCAGCCAGCCGCTCGACTGGTGGGGGCTCAACTACTATACGCCGATGCGCGTCGCGCACGATCCGGCGGAGGGGGCGGAGTTTCCCGCCACCGTGCCCGCGCCGCCGGTCGCCGACGTGCGGACGGATATCGGCTGGGAGGTGTTCGCGCCGGCGCTCGGCGATCTCATCCGCAAGCTGAATGCGGATTACGCGCTGCCCGCCTGCTACATCACGGAAAACGGCGCCTGCTATAATATGGGCGTCGAGGACGGTGCGGTCGACGACCAGCCGCGCCTCGACTACATTGCCGAGCATCTTGGCGTCACCGCCGACCTCATCGGCGAGGGCTATCCGATGCGCGGCTACTTCGCCTGGAGCCTGATGGACAATTTCGAATGGGCGGAAGGCTACCGGATGCGCTTCGGCATCGTGCATGTCGACTACGAGACGCAGGTGCGCACGGTCAAGAAGAGCGGTAAATGGTATGCCGCGCTCGCCGGCGAATTCCCGAAGGGGAACCACCGGGCCGGGTAGGAGCGGGAAGGATGCCCCTCATGCCGCTGCCGCGACCTTCTCCCCGCAAGCGGCAGGGCAATCGCCTATGGAACACCCCCTCTGCCTGCCGGCATCTCCCCCACAAGGGGGGAGAAAGCAA
>CAMLOC010000477.1 GCA_946481465.1 uncultured Shinella sp.
GCGCCTCATAGGGCAGGCCGAGTTCCTCCAGCGCGATCGACACCTTCACGCCGTTCGGCGTCGGCAGCGAATAGAGCTGGATGATATCGGGGTTCTTTGCGGGCCATTTTTGCGTGACGGGGAAGGACGACAGGTCTGCCATGGGGACTCCTTGCGGGTGGGGCCTCATAGATAGGACGGATCGCCGGGCAATGTCAGGGCCGTGCGGGAATTTTCCGGCCGGGGGCGGCACGCATCAGAGCGCGCCGCGCACCCGCGAAATGATCTCCGCGACGACCGCGTCGCGCTCGTGTTCCTTCTTGCGGGCGCGCACGAGGCAGGCCTCGGACTTCAGGATCACGCCGTCGGAGAGGATCTTCAGGTGGTTGGCCGTCAGCGTCGAACCGGTCGAGGTGATGTCGACGATGATATCGGCCGAGCCGGAGGCCGGCGCACCCTCGGTCGCCCCGAGGCTCTCGACGATGCGGTAGAGCTGGATGCCGTGGTTGCCGGAGAAGAACTGCTGCGTGAGGCGCCAGTATTTCGTGGCGATGGTGAGCCGCCGGCCGTGGCGGGCGCGGAAATCCTGGGCGACGTCGCCGAGATCGGCCATCGTGTCGACATCGAGCCAGATTTCCGGCACGGCGACGACGACATCCGCATGGCCGAAGCCGAGGCGGGCGCAGAATTCGACGCGGGCATCCGCCTCCGCCAGCCCCTCGCGCACCAGGTCCTCGCCGGTCACGCCGAAATCGACGGTGCCGTTGGCGATCTCGCGGGAGATCTCGGAGGCCGAGAGGAAGGCGATCTCGATATCGTCGCGCCCTTCGACGCGGCCGCGATAGGAACGGTCGTTGCCGACGGCGACGACGGAGAAGCCGGCGCGGGCGAGCACGGCGGAACTGTCTTCCTTCATGCGCCCCTTGGAGGGAAGGCCGATGGTGACGGTCATGCGGCAGCTCCCTTCACGCCCGCGATCCGGTCGAGCCAGAGCGAGAAGCCGACGGCCGGGATACGCTCCTTCGCGCCGAGCAGGGTCAAAAGCCGGTCGAAGCGGCCACCGCCGGCAAGCACCAGGCTCTCCCCGGCCGGCGCGATCTCGAAGACCAGGCCGGTATAATAGTCGAGCGGGCGGCCGAAGGCGGCGCGATAGGTGATCGCCGCGGGATCGACACCCGTCGCACTTAGCGCCGCGACGCGGCTTTCGAAGCGCGCGAGCGCCGCGCCGAGCGAGAGGCCGGCCTTTCCGGCGAAGGCGGCGAGCGCCCCGGGGGCCTCGGCAAGGCTCAGTTCCAGCGCCAGGAACTCCCGGAGGAGCGCCAGCGTGCGGGCATCGAGCCGCGTGTTGGCCAGTTCCATCTTCTCGCGCAGGCGCCGGGCGATATCGGCCGGGCTGCGGCTGGCATTGGTGGAATAGCCGGTCGCCTCCATGGTCGCGTCGATATGGGCGATCAGCGTCGCCTCGTCGTCGAGCTTGCCGAGGATGGCGAGGCGGTCGACCTCCGGGCCGAAGACGCCCTCGCGCGCCGGATTGGAAAGGTCGTCCATCAGCCGCTGCAACTGCGCCTGGTTGCCGAAGGCATGGACGAGCCGCTTCTGCCAGCCGGCCGGCAGGCCGCAGGCCGCCACCACCGCCTCGAAGACGGACTGGTCGCCGAGCACGACGGAGAAGGCCACGCCCGGCAGGCGGTTCATGAGGACGGTCAGCGCGTCGTGCACGGCACGCGCATCCGCCCGCGCGACGTCCGGCTCGCCGAGATCCTCGATGCCGGCCTGGTAGAACTCGTTCGAGCCCTCGCGGCGCTGGCGGAACACCTCGCCGAGATAGGCATAGCGCTTCGGCGTGCCCGTCGCCGTCTCGATATGGCGCAGGCAGACGGGAATGGTGAATTCGGGCCTGAGGCACAAGCTCCTGCCGGTCTCGCTCTCCGTCAGGAAGATGCGCCGGCGCAAGTCCTCGCCCGCCATGTCGAGAAAGGGCTCGGCCGGCTGGATGACCGGCGTGTCGACCCGCTCCGTGCCGAGGCGTTCGAGGTCGGCGATGAGATCGGGGGCGAAGGCGGGGAGGTTGATCAGGGGCATGAGAAACGCTCCGGTCGGCGGGTCGTGCTCCCCCTCATCCGCCTGCCGGCACCTTCTCCCCAAGGGGAGAAGGGGGAAAACGAGAGGTCGCATCCCCTCCGCCCTTCTCCCCGACGGGGAGAAGGTGGCCCGAAGGGTCGGATGAGGGGGGCTTGCAGCACGGCGCCCATCACCCTTGGCGCGCCCGGTCTTCGGCCTGCGCGTCGAGGATTTCGCGGACCTTGACGACCAGTTCGGCCTCCGGAACGGAGACCTGCGCCACGCGGGCCTCGCGCCAGGAGGCGTTGTCCTCGATCTCGCCGGAAAGGCGCTTGCCCTCGATGAGGTCCTTGATCTGCACCAGGCCCTCGGCGCGCTCGTCGCCGCCCTGGATGATCGCGACGGGGGCGCCGCGGCGATCGGCATATTTCAGCTGGTTGCCGAACTTCTTCCAGTTGCCCTGGTACATTTCGGCGCGGATGCCGGCGGCGCGCAGCGCCTGCGTGAAGCGCTGGTAGCGGCCCATGCTCTCGATGTCGCCGTCCATGACCGTGACGAGCACGGGGGCGACGACCTCGTCCTGGCCGAGCTTGCCGAGGTTCTTCAGCGCCGTCATCAGGCGCGAGACGCCGATGGAGAAGCCGGTGGCCGGCACCGGCTGGCCCATGAAGCGGGACACGAGACCATCGTAACGGCCGCCGCCGCCGACCGAACCGAAGACGACCTTCTCGCCCTTCTCGTTGGTGACGGCGAACTGCAACTCGGCCTCGAAGACGGGGCCGGTGTAATATTCGAGGCCCCGCACGCAGGAGGGATCGACCTTGATGCGGCCGGCATCGTAGCCGGCGCTGGCGACGAGTTTGGCGATCTGCTCCAGCTCCTCGACGCCCTCGCGGGCGCGCGCGTTCTGCCCGAAGCGCTGGTCGAGCGAGGCGACGGTCTCGAGGTTGTCGCCGAAGGACGAGGTGTCGAGCACGCCGACCAGCAGTTCGATGCCGGCAGGATCGAGGCCGACGCCCTTGGTGAAGTCGCCGCTTTCGTCCTTGCGGCCGGCGCCCAGAAGCTCGCGGACGCCGGGAATGCCGAACTTGTCGAACTTGTCGAGCGCGCGCAGGGCATTCAGCCGGCGCGCCGCATTCTCCTCGCCGCCAAGGCCCACGACCTCCAGCATGCCGTCCAGGACCTTGCGGTTGTTGACGCGGATGACGTAGTCGCCGCGGGCGATGCCGAGGGCTTCCATCGTGTCGGCGAACATCATGCACATTTCGGCATCCGCCTGCACGCCGGCCGCGCCCACCGTATCGGCGTCGAACTGCATGAACTGGCGGAAGCGGCCCGGGCCCGGCTTCTCGTTGCGGAAGACGTAGCCGGCGCGATAGGTGCGGTAGGGCAGCTGGATCTCGTTGAAATTCTCCGCGACATGGCGGGCGAGCGGCGCCGTCAGGTCGTAGCGGAGCGACATCCACTGGTCGTCGTCGTCCTGCAGCGAGAAGACGCCCTCGTTCGGGCGGTCGCTGTCCGGCAGGAACTTGCCGAGCGCGTCGGTATATTCGAAAAGCGGGGTTTCGACCGGGTCGAAGCCGTAATGCTCGTAGACCGCGCGGATCTTCGCGGTCATCTCGGTGAGGGCGCGGATATCCGCGGCATCACGATCGACGAAGCCGCGCGGCAGGCGGGCTTTCAGCTTCTGCGGTTTTTTCTGCTTTTCGCTCATCGGGATACCCGAAATTCCTGTATTTCCGTTGCGGTTTCCCTAGCGGATTGGGCGGGCAGCGGCAAGGGCGGAAGCACCCCGGCGTCACGAGCGGCAGGCCGGGGCACACCGGACTGCCCCTTTTCTTTTGCCGCGCGCCTGCCTATCTCTAGCCCCATGAGACAGATCCTGTTCGTCCTCGCCATTCTGGGCGCCGTGCTTTCCGGCTGGGTGCCGGTGATCGCGGCAACCCAGCATGCCGCGCAGACCGGCATGCATGCGGGCCATCCGGTGGCAGGCGCGACGCACGGCAAGGCGAAGCA
>CAMLOC010000478.1 GCA_946481465.1 uncultured Shinella sp.
TGGCGGGACGCTTGCGACCCTTCTTCTTCGCCGCGATGATATCGAGCAACCGATCCTGCACCGGATCGTCCGCCATCTTCGAATCCCATTTTCGCGTGCGCTCCTCGATCAGCCTCTTGACCAGCGGGAGTGCCTTGGAATCCGGCTTCACCTGTTTGAGGTCGGCGAAATAGTCCTCTTCGCTGCGCACCTCGTCGCCGTAGCGCAGCGTCCACAACACGATGCCCTTGCCGCGCGGCTCCAGCATCACGGCCCGCTCGCGGCGGTAGAGCACCAGCCGCGAAATACCGACCGTGCCCGTCGAAGCCATGGCTGCGCGGATGACGGAGAACGCCTCCCCGCCGACCGTGTCGTTCGGCACCAGGTAGTGCGGGGAATCGTACCAGATCCACTCGATGCTTTCGCGCGGCACGAAGGTCTCGATGTCGATAGTGCGCCTGCTTTCCAGCGCCACTGCCTCGATCTCGTCGTCTTCCAGCATCACATAGTCGTCCTCGCCGCGCGGATAACCCTTTACTTCGTCCTCCTCGCTGACTGCCTTTCCCGTAACGGCGTCCACATAACGGCTGATGACGGCATTGCCGGTCCTGCTGTTGAGCGTGCGAAACCGCACTCTGTCCTCCTGCGAGATGGCAGGCGACATGGTGACCGAACAGGTCACCAGCGACAGCTTGATGTAGCCTTTCCAGTATGTGCGCGGAGCCATCAGCCCTTCCTTTCGAGCGGCAGATGTTTCGACAAGACGAAGCGCTCGGCAAACGCGATGTCCTCCTGCGTGACGATCGGGATGGGATCGGAGAGCATGGCAAGCAGCGTTTCGCGCGAGATCGAATCTTCCTCCAGAGCCTCTATCAGCGCGCCGCGCGTCTCGCGCTCGGCGCGAAGCAGTGCCGCGAGCGCCAGGATCAATCTGTCCTTGTTGTCCATGAGAACCTCCAGATCCGTTGCTGGCCGACGTTGATCAAAGCGACGCCGAGTTCGGCCCGGTCATTCCCTCTCTTTCGGCAAAGGTGATAGTGCACTCAGAGGCTTCACCGCCCAATCGAGAGCCAGAATGAACCTGCGGTCGCCGCGTCGTCTGCCAGAAGTTTATGCTTCATGCCTGTTCTTCCTGATCACAGGAAAAGGCCCGAAGCCGTGTTCTGTTCCACAGGTGCAAGGCCTTTCGACGGCCTTAGCGCACAGGCCCGGCCCGCCGTCGATCCACAGCGGAATACCCGTTATGTGCCGCCTCTTCGAAGAGGCGAGAAAGAGGGTTGCCTCAGTCACTTTGTCGGCCGTTCCGGGTTCCCATGCGAGACCGGGATGTCGCCTTCGGGCCATTTGACGGGAATGCCGCTCGTCTGCGCCACGCTGGACGCTTTAGGAACCCGTAGTCCTGACCGAGAACACTGAGCGTTCCTGGGCCCATATCGAACGCGTGCGCTCTGAGCAAATGGCGGAAGAAGCCGCCGAACGAAGGGATGTGCATGCTTTAGGCCTTGCTTCCTTGAGAAGGCCGCACACAGCCTTGCCCTGGTAAGCGACGAAGCATGGAGCGGCGGATCGAAGCGAAGGCATCCTTTCGTGGCTCACCCTTGCCCGGATTGCCGAGACGGAACCGTCGACGCGGGTGATCGTTGTAGCTCGGCACCTTCACCGACGTTAGAGGACACACATATGACGACCTTGTCAGGCCAGTGTCTCTGCCAGCAGGTTCGGCTATCTGTTCATGGCGAACCGCTGCGAATAGGGATTTGCCATTGCACGGATTGCCGGAAGGAAAGCGGGTCTGCCTTCACTTTTTATGCCATCTGGCCTCGGAATCGCTTCCGCTATTCCGGCGAGACAGCCGCGCTGCAGGGCCGTTGCTTTTGCCCACGGTGCGGATCGCGACTGTTCTCTGTCGATGACCGGGAGGCCGAGGTCAAGCTCGGCATTCTCGACGACGCGCCCACATGCCTTACCCCCACCTACGAGCTCTGGGTCAAACGGCGCGAACGATGGTTGAAGCCCGTCGAAGGCGCTGCGCAATTCGATGAGGACCGCATAGAGCGCTGAAAAGGGAACCTCCCGGCATTGCGGATAGTCCAACCTGCTTGGTCAGCAACAGGCGCCATGCTGCGCCTGCTGCCGTTTTTGGCGGGCAAACCCGGCGCAAAACCTACGCCTTCACTACCAGTGCCGCCTCGTTGTCGTCGCGCTGCCGTCCACCGAGAGCGGCAGCGGCGGACGCGATGAAGGCACCGACCAGCAAGGACAGGGCGCCGAGCAACGCCACCGTGGCGGCCGATTTCCGGGCCTCATCGGCATTTTGGAGGGCGGCAATCTTCGCGTCCTCGATCTGTTGCAGCACCTGGTCGACGCGCGTGCGGGCCTCCTCCTGAGGAATACCCGCACGGGAAGCGACAATGTTCGCGACATAGGCACGATCGGCTTCCGGAATTTCTTCTTTGGCTGCGCCCTGCATCAGGATGCGCGACACCTCGGCGGCGGCGGCCGCGTCGTCCGACGGCACCCCGGCCGCCGCATCCTGGGGACGCAAGAGCAGGTCCGTGAAATATCCCATTGCAAGATCGGGACCCGCGTCACTACCAGCTGCCACGGCCGTCGTGCCGACCGTCGCGGTGGCTGCAACGGACGATGCCGCCTGGACGCCGCTTCCGACCAGCGAGGTGAAGGCGGACCCGGCAAGCCCGGCCACGACGACGGTCGCCAGCGCCCAGCTGAGGAAACCATGCGCGGTATCCCGGAAGAACACTTCGTCGGTATGGATGCCGGCCCATTTCGTGCGCAAGCGCCCGGTGAGATAGCCCCCAAGCGCCGAGGACAGCCACTGCACGATGACGAACCAGATGGCGGCCGTCACGCTGACCGTCGTGAACGAGGCGCTCTCTCCCGACCACGGCGAAACCATGGTGAGCCCGACGCCTGATCCCAGAAGGAGGAGGAGGAGCGTTATCGCAGCCGCCGCTATAGCGCCGCCGATGACCGGCCCCCATGCCAGAGCGGGAACATTGGATTCGATACCGACGTCGGAAACGCCCGTCGAGTAGCTAGCCATTGTCGTCTCCTATCGCATGAACAGGATAAGCAGGATGACGATCGGCAGGGGAATGCCCAGGAGCCAGAGAAGAATACCGCGACCCATTTTAATATCTCCTTCATGTCGTGAACGCGTCTTGCGCGTGGACAGCAACTTCCGCCTTAACGCAATGTTCCACACCGCACCGACGGCCGTCGTTTCACTGCCTTTTCCGACACATAGCCACGGGGAACATTGCCCGGCACGCCGGGTTTCTGACAGGCGGGACCATGTGCGGAGTTTCGGGCAATGAAGGTGCTGAGAGACAACGGTCTGACGATTGTGCTGATTGTCGCGACGATGACGACGCTCGCGGGAATGACGATGACAGGAATCTCCGTCTACAATGACGAACTGGCGCGCCACCACCAGCCCGGCGTATCACTAGCCGCGTACCTCGCCAGCGGGCATTTCCTGTCCGCCCTCTTCGAGAACTGGGAAAGCGAGTTTCTCCAGATGTCCGCCTATGTTGCACTGACGGCTTTCCTCTTTCAGCGGGGCTCGGCCGAATCCAAGGATCCGGACGGCGGCGCGGAACAGGACGGGAATCTTGACGCCCATGCCGGCAACGCGGCTGCGCCGCTGCCCATCCGGCTTGGCGACCTGTCGGCCAACCTCTATGCCTATTCCCTCGGCATTGCGCTTTTCGCCCTCTTCCTTCTGAGCTTTGCGCTTCACCTCCACTACAGCGCGGCCGCCGAGGCCGTCGAGGCGCTGACCCACGGCAAGCCTCCGCCGACGATCTGGCAGCATGCCGGCAGTGCGCAATTCTGGTTCGAATCCTTCCAGAACTGGCAATCGGAGTTCCTGTCCACCGCCGTTCTCGTGGTTCTCTCGATTTTTCTGCGCTTTCGCGGCTCGCCAGAGTCAAAACCAGTTGCCGCCCCGCATTCCAAAACGGGAGGATAGGCAATGTCCAAACAGACCTCACGGAAAGACGGGAAGTGATGGAGCAGTCAGCGATCATCGAGGCGCTCGGGGTTCAATCTG
>CAMLOC010000479.1 GCA_946481465.1 uncultured Shinella sp.
GGGAGAAAGCAAGGCGCTTGCTTTTCCAGTCCTTTTGGCCGTCGAGGGTGCCGCGCGTTAAGTCCCTCCCCCTTGTGGGGAGGGATTTAGGGAGGGGTTTCCAGCCATAGGCGATTGCCTTGCCGCAGGCGGGGAGGTGGCCGGCAGGCCGGATGAGGGGCCGCGCGATAGTTATCCCTTCAGCGCCGCGCGCAGCTTCTCCGCATTGGCGGCGAGCACGCCCTGGTCTTCCATCGTGCCGGAATGCGGCTTCAACGGCTGGCCCTCGACGCGCGGGATGATGTGGAAATGCAGGTGGTAGACGGTCTGGCCGGCGGCCGGTTCGTTGAACTGCATGACGGTGACGCCGTCGGCCTCGAAAGCCACCTTGGCGGCGGCCGCCACCTTCTGCACCACCGGCAGCAGGCGCGACAGCGTCTGGGGCGCGGCGTCGAGGAGGTTGCGCGACGGCGTCTTGGGGATGACGAGCGTGTGCCCGTTGGCCTGCGGCATCACGTCCATGAAGGCGACGGCGTCGTCGTCCTCGTAGACGCGGTGGGCGGGGATCTCGCCGCGCAGGATCTTGGCGAAGATGTTGTTCGTGTCGTAGGCGGTCATGCTCGTCTCCGATTGCTCAGTCGTTGTCGTTCGTGCGGCGGAAGGGACCGTGTTCGGCAAGATATTCGCCCGTCGCCTCGACGTCGCGGCGCTCGCGCTCGAGATAGTCGGCGACGGCGCGCCTGAGGCCCGGATGGGTGATGTGATGGGCCGAATGGGTGGTGACGGGCAGGTAGCCGCGCGCCAGCTTGTGTTCGCCCTGCGCACCGGCCTCCACGCGCGCCAGCCCCTTTTCGATCGCGAAATCGATGGCCTGGTGGTAGCACACCTCGAAATGCAGGAAGGCGTGGTCCTCGATGCAGCCCCAGTGTCGGCCGAAGAGCGTGTCGCCGCCGATGAAGTTGATCGCGCCGGCAATGTAGCGGCCCTCGCGCCTCGCCATGATCAGCAGGATGTCGTCCGCCATGCGCTCGCCGATCAGGCTGTAGAAGCGGCGGTTGAGATAGGGGCGGCCCCATTTGCGGCTGCCGGTGTCCATGTAGAAGGTGAAGAACTGGTCCCAGATTTTCTCGGTCAGGTCGCTGCCGGTCAGCCAGTCGATCTCGATGCCGTGCTCCAGCGCCGCGCGCCGCTCCTTCTTCAGCGCCTTGCGTTTGCGGGAGGCCAGCGTCTCCAAAAAATCGGCATGCGAGCCATAGCCCTCGTTGAGGAAGTGGAACTGCTGGTCCGTGCGGTGCAGGTAGCCGGCCGCCTCGAAGACCGGCATTTCCTCTTCCGGCACGAAGGTCACATGCGCCGAGGAGACGCCGTGGCGCTTCGACAGTTCCTTCAGCCCCTCGGCAAGCGCCGCCTGGGTGGCGATGACCGGCTGGTCGGGCCGGTGCAGCAGCCGCGGGCCGGTCGCGGGCGTGAAGGGGATGGAGGCCTGCAGCTTCGGATAATAGTGCCCGCCAGCGCGCTCGAAGGCGTCGGCCCAGCCGTGGTCGAAGACATATTCGCCCTGGCTGTGGTTTTTCAGGTAGGCGGGCAGGGCGCCGAGAAGGGCGCCGTCGCCGTCCTCCAGCAGGAGATGCTGGCCGAGCCAGCCGGTCTCGGCGACGGCGCAGCCCGACTGTTCCAGCGCGGAAAGGAAGGCGTGGCTGACGAACGGATTGTACGGCACCTGCGCGTCGCCCCTGGAGGCGCCGGCAAGGCGCCCCCAGTCGTCCGCCGGAATGTCGGCGAAGCTCGTTTCGACACGGATGCGCACCGTCCCGTCCATGCTACGCCGTCAGGGCCTCGCGCGGATCGAAACCCTCGAAGGTCATCTGGTCCGCGTTGAGTGCCGTGATCGTGCGCGCCTCGTCGTCGCGCACGGTCCAGGTGATGACCGGCCGGCCGAGATCGCGCTGCCGGGCGATGAAGGCGTTCGGCAGGTGGCCGTAGTGATAGGAGATGAAGTCGAGCCCGAGCTGCATGGCCTCCTCGTGCACGGCAAAATTCTCCGGCCGGGCGCCTTCCGCCGTCAGGCCGACGGGGCGGCTGGTGCCGATCGCCTTGAGGTCCTTCAGGAGCCAGTGGTCGAAGCTCATCAGCGCGACGGGGCCGTCATAGGCCTCGAGCATGTCGAGCACGGCCATGGCAAAGCCGTCGTCGTCGCCCTCGCGCCCCTTCAGTTCCAGGACGAGCGGGACGCGGCCCTTCACGAGGTCGAGCAGCTGGCGCAGCGACGGCACGCCGTCCTGCGTGCCGCCGACCTTGAGGAGGCCGAGTTCCGCGGCGGTGCGCTGGCGCACGTCGCCCTCCACGCCGCAGAGCCGCTTCAGGTCATCGTCATGGAAGACGACGGGAATGGCATCGGCGGCATATTGCAGGTCGCATTCGATGGCAAAGCCGGCATCGGCCGCGCGGGCGAAGGCGGAGAGCGTGTTTTCCCAGACCTTGCGGTTGAGATCGTGATAGCCGCGATGGGCGATCGGCCGCTCCGTCAGCCAGGGGAATTTCTGCATCAGGCGATTTCCATGATGGCGTCGATCTCGACGGCCGCGTTGAGGGGGAGGGCTGCCATGCCGACGGCGGCGCGGGCATGCTTGCCGGCATCGCCGAGGGCGCCGACGAGGAAGTTGGACGCGCCGTTGATGACGAGGTGCTGCTCGACGAAATCGGGCGTCGAGGCGACGAAGCCGTTGATCTTGATGATGCGCTTGATGCGCGAGAGGTCGCCGAGCGCGGCCTTGGCCTGGGCGAGAAGGCCGAGCGCGCACAGTTCCGCCGCCTTCTGGCCGCCGGCGACGTCGACGTTCCGGCCGAGATGGCCGGTCACGGCGAGCTTGCCGTCGAGCATCGGCAACTGGCCGGAAATGTGGAGGATGTTGCCGCTGATGACGAAGGGCACATAGTTGGCGGCCGGCGCCGCCGCCACGGGAATGTCGTAGCCCAGTTCCTTGACGCGATTTTCGATTTCAGCGGACATTCCGGTCTCCGTTTCTGTCGCCGGTCCATAGATATAGGGTCGGCAGGGGGCGGCTGTGAGGGGCGTTGCGGCGCGGATCGTCGCAACGGTGGAAATGAAGTTGGCAAGAGGTGGATATTGCCTCGCTTTTGCCGGAAGAGTTCATATAACATCGCGACCGACTTCAACAGGAGGAAACGGATGTTTCGTTCAGCCTTTGTCGCGGCCCTTGCGGCCGGGGCATGCTTCGCCGGCAGCGGCGTGTCGAGCGCCTTTGCCACGCCGGCGACCGGGCTTGCGCCGCACCGCGCCGTCTACGACCTCAAGCTGAAGGACGCGACCGAGCGCTCCGGCATCGCCGGCATGTATGGCCGCATGGTCTACGAGTTCAACGGCAGCCCCTGCGACGGCTACACGGTGAGCTTCCGCTTCGTCACGCAGGTCAATACCGGCGAGGAGACCCGTCTCACGGACCAGCAGACGACGACCTACGAGGACCTGAAGACCGGCAGCTTCCGCTTCCTCACCCGCTCCTTCACCGACGAGAAGCTGGACAAGGAGGTGCGCGGCACGGCGCGCGAGGACAAGGAGGGCGTCAGCGTCGACCTGACCGCGCCGGATACGCGGCAGGTGGAACTTGCCGCAAGCCGATTCCCGACCGAGCACATGCTCGACGTCATCGCGCATGCGAGGAAGGGCGACCGCTTCTTCGAGGCGCGCCTCTTCGACGGCTCGGATGCGGGCGACAAGACGCTGATGACGACCGCCGTCGTCGGCAAGAAGGAGACGCCCAAGGCGGGAGACCCGGATGCCGACAAGGCCGGCTCCTTCTCCAAGGAGGCCTTCTGGCCGGTCTCCATCGCCTATTACAACGACACGAGCGAAGGCGACGCGCTGCCCGTCTACCGCATGTCCTTCAAGCTCTACGAGAATGGAATCACCCGTGACCTCACCATGGACTACGGCGAGTTCGTGCTGAGCGGGAAGCTGGCCAAGCTGGAGATGTTCAAGCCGCAGGAATGCAAGTAGGGCGGTTTGGGTCGCCCCTCACCCTAACCCTCTCCCCGCAGGCGGG
>CAMLOC010000480.1 GCA_946481465.1 uncultured Shinella sp.
TGTGGGATCCAGTCTTTACGTAGTGCTCCTAGTAGTCCCCAACCCCGCCGCGAAAGCGATGCGGAGCGCGTCGGACAGGCTGTGCACGCCGAGCTTGCTCATCAGATTGGCGCGATGAACCTCGACCGTGCGGGGTGATATGCCAAGATCATAGGCGATCGTCTTGTTGGGGAGGCCTTGCGCCAGACCATGCAGCACATCCTGCTCGCGGCCCGTCAGCGCCGCGATCCGCACCCCAGCCTCGGCCGCGCGGGACGAATGGGCAGCGGCATCGTCGAGACGTGCGAATGCATCCTCGATGGACTTGAGCAGGCTGGCTTTCTCGAACGGCTTTTCGATGAAATCGGAGGCGCCGGCTTTCATCGCCCTCACCGCGATCGATACGTCGCCATGGCCGGTCAGCACGATCACCGGCATGGTCACGCCCCGTTCGTTGAGCGCGGCCTGCACCTCGAGCCCGTCCATCTCGGGCATGCGGACGTCGAGCAAGATGCAACCCGGCTCGACCGAACGGGCCACCTTCAAGAAGGCGACACCCGAGGGATAAGCCTCGACGGTGAAACCGGAGGTCTTGAGCATGAACCCCGCTGATCGCCGGATCGCCTCCTCGTCGTCAACGAGATGGATGGTCCGCTTAAGGCTCATGGTCCTCCTCCGGTCGTGCCTGCATCAAGGTGAAATGAAATGTCGCGCCACCGCCCGGCGCCTGTTCGGTCCAGATCCTGCCGCCATGCGCTTCGATGATCGTCCGGCAGATCGAGAGGCCAAGACCCATGCCTTCGCTCTTGCTGCTGACGAAGGCATGAAAGAGCTGGGGCGCGACATCCTCCGAGATGCCGGGGCCGGTGTCCGCGACGGATACCCGGATCAGGCCATTCGCCTGCACCCCGGTCGTGACGGTCAGATCCCTCACGAGAGAATCGCCCATCGCCTCAACGGCGTTGCGGATCAGGTTCACCAGAACCTGCTGGATCTGGACCCGATCGACCAGCACCGGAGTCGCGCCAGAATCGAGATGGAAGAAGGCACGCACGCCGCGCTCGCGCGCGCCCATAAGCCCGAGCGTACTCGCCTCCTCGATCATGCGCGGCAGATCCTCCACCCGCTTCTCGACTTCGCCGCGCGCCACGAAATCGCGCAGACGGCGCACGATATGTCCTGCCCTGAGCGATTCCTTCGCAGCATCATCGAGCGCCTCCCGGACCATCTCCACCGTCTCCGGATCAGGATCGATGAGCAGATCTCGGGTGGTTTCCAGATAGTTGGCGACGGCGGTAAGCGGCTGGTTGAGCTCATGAGCAAGCGTCGATGCCATCGTGCCCATCGCGCTGAGACGGGAAACATGGACCAGTTCGGATTGCAGCTCCTTCATGCGCAACTCGTCACGCTCGCGCTCCGTCAGATCGCGAATGAAGCCAGTGAAAACGCGCCGCCCCTTCTCGCCGGCCTCGCCGATCGAGAGCTGCATCGGAAAGGTGGTGCCGTCCTGTCGCTGGCCGACGACGATGCGGCCGATGCCGATGATGCGTCGCTCGCCGGTCGCGAGATAGTGGCCGATATAGTCGTCGTGCCGCTCACGGTCAGGCGAGGGCATGAGGCAGCTGACGTTTCTGCCGAGCAGTTCCGCCTCGCTGTATCCGAAGAGCTTCTCGGCCGCGGCGCTGAATGAGGTGATCCGCCCCTGCTCGTCGATGATGATCATGGCATCGGGCACGGTCGCGAGGATCGACTGAAGATGCTGTTCGCGGGCCTGGATCGCTTGATCGGTCGCGGTTTCCTCGGTCACGTCGCGGATGACCCCGCCAAAACCCCGCAGTTCGCCACTGCCATCGACGAGCGGGGTTATTGTCACATGCGCGAGGAATTCCGAGCCGTCCTTGCGCACCCGCCAGCGCTCCTCATCCAGCCGACCAAGCTCCTGGGCGCGGATCAGATCTTCCTCGGCTCTTCCTGCCGCGGCTTCTTCGGGAGGAAAGAAAAGCGAATAATGCTTGCCGAGGATTTCCTCCTCGGACCAGCCCTTGATCCGCTCGGCCGCCTTGTTCCAGATGGTCACGCGTCCTGCGGGATCGAGCATGTAGATTGCGTAGCTGGTGGCGCCGTCTATCAACAGGCCGAGGTCATCGGCCCCGTAGCCGGCACGCCGAGCCTGTTCAGCAGCCGCCATGAACCCGATCTCCGATGTTGACCCCGCCTATCTGCCAGGCAGGGAGGAACTAGCAAGCCGGACAAGGTGCCCACGATCCGGAAGGTTATATCGCCCCACCTCCAAAGGCAAAGGCGATTGAGCGCTTCCCATGTCGCTGGAATCGTGCCCCGGCGCAGGCCGGGGTCCAGTTGCGAGCCGATCTCGCGCCGCCGGACTGACCAGAGATCCGGGGCAACATCGCATGATCTGCGGTTTGCCCGGTCCAGGCACCTCATGAGAAAACCGGCTCGGCTGGCGAGCCGCCGTTCATTTTCTCAGTTCGGCAATGACGAGGTCTCGCGTGGCGCGCCGGTCGATCTTGCCCGACGCGATGCGCGGAAGCTGTTCAACGACGATATAATGTTGCGGGACAGCATAGCCCGGCAGGTTCGCTCCCAAATAAGCCTGGGCTTTGTCGCGATCGAAGCTATGGCCTTGTCGCACCTCGATTGCGGCAACCGGAACTTGCTGCAAGACCGGGTCAGGAACGCCAACTACAGCGCAATTGGCGATATCGGGGCAGTTTGAAAGAAGCGATTCAAGATGTGCCGGCAGTATCTTTTCCCCGCCACGGTTGATCACGTCGTCGCGGCGTCCGCTCAAGAATAGGCGGCCACCTTCGTCAAAATGGCCAAGATCCCCGGTCCGAAGCCATTTTCCGGACATCTTTTCCGCAGTTGCATCGGGACGGCGCCAATACTCAATCATTCGCGTGGGGCCGGCGACCCATATTTCGCCAACTTCGCCCGGGGCAACATCATGGCCGTCGTCATCGACCAGCCGCAGCTCCACGCCCGGCGCGGCAAAGCCGACCGACTCACCAAATTCGGCGATAAGTTCGGACGGCAGGAAAGTGCATGCCGATCCGAACTCGGTGAGGCCATAGCCATGGACGAGGCGAAGATGCGGCCAGCGCTCCAGCATTTCATGCGACCATGCGCCAGGCATCGGCGCTCCGCCGAAAAGCACGACACGCGCCGGACCAAACACGGCATCCGCGCCTTCCATCAGCATCAGCATGCGCAGCACGCTGGGAACCGCGGTAACGAAGGTCGCCGGCGCCTCGCGAAAAACGTCGAGCGCCTCTTTGCGGTGGAATTCCGAAACCAGCACCGTTTCGCCGCCAGCGATAAGCATCTGGCCGAATTGATCGACAAATCCCGTATTGTGAAACATCGGCGTCAGGACCAGCGTGCGGTCATCCGGATCAGTCCCGAAATAACGGTGAAAGGTCATCGACGCTTCGAACAGCCCACGCGTGCTCAGCACGGCGCCCTTGGGTTGACCGGTCGTGCCCGAGGTGAAGCTGATCAGTGCCGGCACGTCGGCCGTGGGCAAGGCCGGAAGCGAAATTTTGCTCGGCAGTTCCCAGGTCTCGAGCGCATCGAGCGGCACGGCCGACGAAGCGAACATCGGCCGGTGCCTGGCGTCGGCGAGCGCAAGCTTGGCTTCCAGCAAGGAGACGAGACTCGCCATCTGCGCCGGCATGATCCGATTGTTGGCGGGAACGGCAATCGCGCCAAGCCGCATCGTCGCCATGTAGGCGACGATCCAGTCCAGGCTGTTGTAGCCGACGATCACCACCCGGTCGCCGGCTCCGACGCCACGATCGCCAAGCCATTGCGCCCGCTTCTCGGCTTCCTCGGCGAAGGCGGAATAGCTCAGTGTCCGCCGACCGAAGCGAAGCGCTACGCGGGCGGGTGTTGCATCGGCCCAATGATAGAGACAATCCCAAAGGTTCCGAAATTCCACCATCAGAACACTGCCTCTTCGCACGTTTGGCCAAGCCCCGTAGCCTGCTAGCGGGACTGGATGATGCCTTGGGAGAAGGCGCCCCGGTTTTTGGCGAGGTTT
>CAMLOC010000481.1 GCA_946481465.1 uncultured Shinella sp.
CGCGGCTCCAATCGCGGCGGATGAGCGGGGTCGTTTGTCGGGAAGCGTTCGCCGGGCCTGAGAAGCGGATAATAGGAAAGGCCTGTCGGCTCATCCGGCCGAAGCAGCGGCGTCATCGCCTTCAACTGCGCGCCATCGAAGAAATGACGGATGACCGCACCGCCGGAATTGGAGGCGCCGCCGGCAAGCCAGAAATCGAGGATACGATGAGAATAGATGCCGGAGGCAGCCGCGTCGATCGGCCGGGCCGAAGCAAGCTTGACGACGAGCGTCGAGCCGAGCGCCGTGACGCCGTCGCCCACCGCCGCGGCCCCCGTTGCCAAAAAGGAGGCGCAGCCGTCGGTCGTGCCGACATGGTAGCGGCAACCGGACGGCAGGCCGAGCGCCCGCCCGGCGACACCGACATCCGACACCGGTGCCCCGGCGCGCCGGACGGCCGGCAGAAGGGCAATGTCCATGCCGCAGGCCTCCAGCCAGTCGGGCCAGGTCTCCGTGGCAAGATCGTAGCCGGTCTTCAGCGCGTTGTTCTCATCGCTCGCCCGCTCGGAAAGACCGAGCTGCATGAGGATCCAGTCGGCCTGATGCAGGACGGCGTGCACGCCGGGCTGACGCGAAAGATGGATGGCGCGCGCTAGCGCCGACGTCGCCCCGCGCGCCGGACTGTCTGGCGGTGCCTGCTGCGCGACACGCTCGACGACAGCCCTATCGGGACAGGCATCGTTGTACATCAGGACATCGCCGACCGGCGTACCCGCCCCATCGACGGCGAGCACCGTGCCGGACGTGCCGTCGACCGCAATGCCCTCGACCGCGTCGAAGGAAAGGCGCGAGGACAATTCGGCCAGGCACGCCTCCACGCCGCGCCGCCAGACGGCCGGCGACCGCGCCGCCACCGCATCCGGAAAGGGAAATGCGGCCATGTCGAGCGGCGCGCCATCCGCGGCGAGCGCTGCGGCGCGCACGCCCGACGTGCCGAGGTCGATGCCGAGCGCGATGGCGTTGCGTGCCGCGCCGCTCATGCCTGGCGGCTCGCCTTGCGGTCGAGCGCCTGCCGATATTGCTCGGCCTCCCAATGGGTCAGCTCGTGCTCCTGTGCCGGATCGAGATAGGCGACCGCAGCGCCTTCCGGAATGCGGGAAACCACTTCGGCAAGGCAGCGCGCCATGACGCGGCCGCCGTCGGTCAGCTCATCGGCCAGCAGCACGCCCTGTCCCGGCGCCAGCAGCATCTTGGGAACCGGGAGGTCCCGTGAACGGCGTTCCGCCGCATAGGCTCCGGCCGTCTGGCCATTCGCCAGCACGCCGATTTCCGTGCCGAGGAAAATGACGTGGTCGGGATAGAGCGAGCCGCGGGTCGCGATAGCGAAGCTTATCGGGCTGAGCGCGGTCTTGTGGCTGCCGGCATCCTGCGCGGGGTGGAACCCGGCCCCTTCCGCCAGCACCCGCAATCCCAGGGGGTCGGCCGTCGTTACCGGGCGCTCTTCCGCCGTTAACGCTGCCGTCACCCGGATGATGCGCTCGCGCACCTCATCCGCCGTTTCCCCCGTGACGATGACGCCATGATTGAACAGCACCAGCACATCCGGCCGGCTTGCGGCGACACGGTCGATTTCGCGGGCAAGCGGCGTGCCGGGGCGGCGGTAGGGGATGGTCGCCCATGTCAGGTCCGGCATCAGCGCCATCCGTTCTGCAATCACCGCTTCGCGATCCTTCAGCACGGAAAGGGCGATGGCATTCACACAATGATAGTGCGCGACGACGGCCTGCGGCAGGACGGCGTGAAAACTCGTCTCGATCGATGGCCGCAGACCCGAGGCATTCAGATCCGCAACGACGAAATCCGTGGCTTTTTCGGCGCGCGGATCGCCCGCCTTCAGCGCTTCCACCAGCGGAGCGACCTTCACCGGCACCATGATGTCGCGCTCGCCGGCATGCGCGAGCCAGGTGCCCGATGCCTTCACCCACATGACGCCATCGCGCTTGAAGGAGGTGTTGCCACCGGCTCCTTGCGTTTTCAGGATGTCGCTGCCGATCGCCTTCGAAAGCGCGAGAAATGCGTCGAAGGCGGCAACATCGCCCGCCGGAATACCTGAAGCCATGCCGGCCTCCTCCTCTCACCAGCTCGCGCCTGCCCACGGATTTCCGATGTGAGCAAACTTTTCCCGCAATCGTATTTATCTGATCGAAAATCGTCAACTGTGAAGATTCTTCGTCACATGTCTTGCCACGAGCCATGCTGTGTGATTATCTTTCCTCATCGACGAGGGAGACGTCGGGAGGATCCGTCTTGAACGACACCGAGCGCCACAAGGCCATCATCGATCTGCTGCGCGAGACGCCGTTTGCGTCCGTGCGCGATCTGCAGGAACGCCTCGGCGCCTCTCCCGCCACCATTCGCCGCGATATCGACAAGCTGCATGAACTCGGCCGCGCCCGGAAAGTCTACGGTGGCATTTCCGCCGGCGAGATCGGCGACAGCGCCCGCCTTTCCGCCCGCCCCTATGACGAGAACCGCGACATCGCGGTCGAGGCCAAGCGGGCGATTGCCGCCAAAGCCGCCGATCTGGTGCGCGACGGGGACGCCATCATCGTGCATGCCGGATCGACCTGCTACCAGCTCGGCACGCTGCTGGCGCGGCGCAATGTGCGGCTGTGGACCAATTCCATGCCGCTTGCCGCCCATCTCGGCGAGCACGGCACCTGCCAGCTGTCGCTGGCCGGCGGCGAACTCTACCGCGAACCCGGCATCATCCACGATCCGGCTGCCGGATCGCCGGGCTTCTTCGCCTCGCGCTTCTTCCTGGGCACCCAGGGTATCAGCAGCAAGGGGCTGCTCGAATCCCATCCGCTGCTCGTCAAGGTCATCGGAGAACTTGCGGCCTGCGCCGACGAGATCGTGCTTCTTGCCGACAGCCGGAAATTTTCCATCCAGCCGCGCAATGTCGCCCTGCCGCTTTCGCGCATCGGCACCATCATCACGGATGACGGCCTGACCGATGCCGCCGCCAAGATGCTGGAGGATGCCGGCGTCAACATCACGATCGCGACCGTGGGAGGGGAAAATTGAGCCCGTCCCCCATCGCCGTCTTCGATCTCGGCAAGACCAATTCGAAACTCTTCGTGCTTTCGGCTGACGGCAAGGTCATCGACGAGGCGCGCACCCGCCCCGTCTGGAAGAAGGCGGGCGATCTGACCGTTCTCGACGATACGGCGCTCTTTGCCTGGATGAAGGGCGAGCTCGCCCGCGTGGTATCGACACACGGCGTCGACCGCATCACCTTCTCCGGCCATGGCTGCACCTTCGCGCTTGTCGCCGGCGATGCCCTCGTTCATCCCGTTCTCGATTACGAGCAGGAGCCCCCGGCGGACATTGCCGGCCGCATCGATGCGCGCGCGCCGGATTTCGGCGAGACCTTCTCGCCACCCTTGCCGCTCGGCTTCAACTACGGCCGGCACCTTCTCTGGCTGAACGAGCGAGATCCCGCGCTTGTCGAAAAGGCCGACGCCATTCTCGCCTATCCGCAGTTCTGGAGCTGGAAGTTCTCGGGCCGCTCGGTCTCCGAGGTCTCCTATCTCGGCTGCCATTCCCATCTGTGGGCGCCGCTCGCCGACGATTTCAGCAGCCTGGTTGATGCGATGGGCTGGCGCGGCAAGATGCCGGAATTTGCACGGGCGGGAAGCCCGATCGGCACGCACCGCGTATCGCTCGACGACGGGCGCCGTGTGGAGGTTGCGGTCCACAACGGCGTGCACGACAGCAATGCGGCGCTCTATTTTTACCGCTCGCTGGGCTTTTCCGATTTCACGCTGGTCTCGACCGGCACCTGGGTGATCGTGTTCAACCCGGCAAGCCCGCTCGAAAGGCTCGATTCCGCGCGCGACATGCTGGCCAATGTCACGGTCGATCACCAGCCGGTCGCGACCATCCGCTTCATGGGCGGACGGGAATATGATGTGGCGAGCGGCGGCTGGACCAGCGCCTCACCCTCGTTCTTCACGGCGCGATCGTCACTGGCGCGGTGGTCGCAACGACACGGGAC
>CAMLOC010000482.1 GCA_946481465.1 uncultured Shinella sp.
AGAAGGCCGTGCCGAAGTTGCGGTCGGTGAGCAGCATGGTGATGCCGCCTGCCAGGACCGGCAGCGAGAGCAGGAGCAGGAAGGCGGTGATCAGAACCGACCAGGCGAAGAGCGGCATCTTGTGCAGCGTCATGCCCGGGGCGCGCATGTTCAGGATCGTGGTGATGAAGTTGATCGCGCCGAGGATCGAGGACGCACCGGCAATGTGCAGGCCGAGGATCACGAAGTCCATGGCCGGCCCGGGCTGGCCCGAGGTCGAGAACGGCGGATAGATCGTCCAGCCGCCGCCCGCGCCATAGGCGCCCGCCGGACCTTCGACGAACATCGACAGGAGAACCAGCAGGAAGGCCGGGATGATCAGCCAGAACGAAATGTTGTTCATGCGCGGGAAGGCCATGTCCGGCGCGCCGATCATGATCGGCACCATCCAGTTGGCGAAACCGCCGATGAGGGCCGGCATGACCATGAAGAAGATCATGATAAGCGCATGCGCCGTCGTGAAGACGTTGAACATGTGCTTGCCGCCGTCGATGGCGGCATCGCCCTCGAAGCCGTAGACCATCTGGGCGAGACCGTGGAAGATCTGGATGCCCGGCTCCTGCAGTTCCATGCGCATCACCACCGACAGCGTGCCGCCGATGATGCCCGCACAGATCGCGAAGATCAGGTAGAGGGTGCCGATATCCTTATGGTTGGTCGACAGGAACCAACGCTGGAAGAAGGTGAGCGGCTTGTGTTCGTGGTGATCGTGGTGATCGCCGTGGGCAGCGGATGTTCCGGCCATGGTCTCTCTCCCTTGGGATTACTGCGCGGCGTTTTCGGCGACGTTGACGGACTTCGCCGCACCGTCGATCGACGCCATCAGGGCTTTGTTTGCGTCGCCGAGATTCGTCGCGGCGGCTGCAAGCCACGTATCGTACTTCTCCTGCGAGACGACGCGGATGGCGATCGGCATGTACGCATGGTCCTTGCCGCACAGCTCGGAACACTGGCCGTAGAACAGGCCTTCGCGGTCGGCCTTGAACCAGGTCTCGTTGAGGCGGCCCGGCACGGCGTCGATCTTCACGCCGAAGGAGGGCATCGCAAAGGCGTGGATCACGTCGGCGCCGGTGACGAGGAGGCGGACATGCTTGCCGACGGGAACGACGACTTCGTTGTCGACGGCCAGGAGGCGCGGATAGACGCCCTTGTCTTCCTTGCCCGCAGCGGCGCGATCGCCGTCCTGCAGAAGAATGCTGTCGAAGGAGAGCGGGCTCTCGCCGACCTGATATTCATATCCCCAGTACCACTGGTAGCCGGTGGCCTTGATCGTCAGTTCCGGCTCTTCCGTGGGGGCAAGCTGCTTGGTGAGGAGCTGGAAGGAGGGAACGGCGAGGAACAGGAGAACGATGACCGGACCGAGCGTCCAGACGACCTCGATCGCCGTGTTGTGGCTGGTCTTGGACGGAACCGGGTTCTTGCTTTCGCGGAACTTCACGACGACGACGACGAGCAGCGCGAGAACGAACAGGGTGATCGGGACGATGAACCACAGTGTGTACTGCTCGAACCAGCGGATCTCTTCCATGATCGAGGTCGCGGCGGGCTGGAGGCCCTTCTGCCATTCGAACGGCTGATCAGCGAAAGCGGTGGAAGCAAAGAGCAGACAGCCGATCGCGGCCAGAACTGCAAAAGCTTTGTTTTTCACAACGTATCTCCCCAAGGCGTTTGATCGGGATCAAACAGACGCGCAGAATCCCTGCTATACTGAGTGCTTAAAACCACAGTTTCATGCTCGCCGCAACCGCCATGGGGGACACGCCGTGCGGCATTTTTGCGCAAAAGCAAAAGCATGGGCCCGCTCCCCACAGTTTCTTCATAATTCCCTATAGCATGAAAGGTTTGGCCGCGGCGATCCCGCCGGAAGCGCCTCGCCCGGCCCTGTGCGCGCCCCTATTATAATGAGTGGGCGGCGGTCCAATTTCCGCCTTCAATCAATTGGAAATGAGCCCTCGGGGCTTTTCATTTCACCCCTGCCCCTTCAAAGATAGCCCGACTGATTCGAGATTCCGAGGTTTTCATGGGTTTTGCTCCCCTTTCCCGGCTGTCCCGCGCGGCATTTGGCCTTGCTGCGCTCGGGCTCGGCGCTCTCGCGCTTCCTTCCCTTTCGGCAGCCCAGCAGCCCGGCACGGTGAAATCGAACCACGGCGCCTGGTCGATCGTCTGCGACCAGCCGGCCGGCGCCTCCGGCGAACAGTGCGCGCTGATGCAGAACGTGCTGGCCGAGGACCGGCCGGAACTCGGCCTCTCGGTCGTCGTGCTGAAGACCGCCGACCGCAAGGCGAAGATCCTGCGCGTGCTCGCGCCGCTCGGCGTTCTCCTGCCGAACGGCCTCGGCCTCAATGTCGACGGCAAGGATATCGGCCGCGCCTATTTCGTGCGCTGCTTTTCCGACGGCTGCTATGCCGAAGTGGTGCTCGAGGACGAGCTTTTGAAAACCTTCCGCTCCGGCGCGACGGCGACCTTCATCGTCTTCCAGTCGCCCGAGGAAGGCATCGGCATCCCCGTCGACCTCAAGGGTTTCGGCGAAGGCTACGACGCGCTGCCGTGAGCATTCTTCCGGCGGGCTTGCCGCCCGCCGCCCGGGGACTTACATGAACCCCGAAGTCCAATGCGCGCGGAGCCTGCCATGAACACCGATCTCCTCTCCCTCTTCGATGCCGACGAGGCATCCGTGCAGGCGGCGTTGAAGGAGACGCTGAAGGGCGCCGACGACGGCGAGCTCTTCCTCGAGCACGCCCAGGCCGAATCCCTCTCCTTCGACAACGGCCGCCTCAAGGGCGGCAGCTTCAACACCGACCAGGGCTTCGGCCTCAGGGCCGTCGCCGGCGAGGCGGTGGGCTATGCGCATTCCGGCGAGATGACGCTTGCCGCGCTGAAGCGCGCGGCCGATGCGGCCGGCGCCGTGACGCGCGGCTATTCCGGCGACTATGCCGCCGCGCCGCAGGGCACCAACCGCCGGCTCTACACCCCCGACAACCCGATCGGCACGCCGAGCTTCGAGCAGAAGGTCGCCCTCCTCACCGAGATCGACGCGTATCTCCGCGCCAAGGATCCGAAGGTGCGGCAGGTGACGGCCTCGATCGCCGCGAGCTGGCAGGTGGTCAACATCCTGCGCGCCGACGGGCACCGCGTCACCGATGTCAGGCCCATGACCCGCGTCAACATCTCCGTCGTCGCCGGCGAGGGCGACCGGCAGGAGACCGGCAGCTACGGTGTCGGCGGGCGCACCACCTTCGATGCCTTCCTCACCGAGGAGAGCTGGCGTTTCGGCGCCGACGAGGCGCTGCGCCAGGCGCTGGTCAACCTCGAAGCCGTCGAGGCGCCGGCGGGCACGATGGACGTCGTGCTCTCCTCCGGCTGGCCGGGCGTCATGCTGCACGAGGCGGTCGGCCACGGGCTGGAAGGCGACTACAACCGCAAGAAATCCTCGGCCTTTGCCGGGCTGATGGGCGAGCAGGTGGCGGCCAGGGGCGTCACCGTCGTCGACGACGGCACGATCGACAACCGCCGCGGCTCGATCACCGTCGACGACGAGGGCACGCCGTCGGCCTACAACGTGCTGATCGAGGACGGCAAGCTTGTCGGCTACATGCAGGACCGGCAGAACGCCCGCCTGATGGGCATGAAGGCGACCGGCAACGGCCGCCGGCAGGGCTATGCCTATCGCCCCATGCCACGCATGACCAACACCTACATGCTCTCCGGCGACAGGACGCCGGAGGAGATCATCGCCTCGGTGAAGAACGGCCTCTACGCCGTCTCCTTCGGCGGCGGCCAGGTGGACATCACGTCCGGAAAATTCGTCTTCGGCTGCACCGAAGCCTATCTCATCGAGAACGGCAAGGTCACCGCGCCGGTCAAGGGCGCCATGCTGATCGGCAACGGGCCGGACGCCATGCGCCGCGTCTCGATGGTCGGCAACGACACGAAGCTCGACACCGGCATCGGCAATTGCGGCAAGGCCGGACAATGGGTGCCGGTCGGCGTCGGCC
>CAMLOC010000483.1 GCA_946481465.1 uncultured Shinella sp.
CCACCTTTCCAAAGGTCAGCCGGGGAACGGCGACGATCGCGAAAGCCTGTTGCGTGCCGCGCAGAAAAGCCAGCGCGCCGCCGCCGGAAACGGCAAGGGGCCGGTAAGGTCCCGAGAAGGGGAGGGGGGTCTTGCGCCTTTCCCTCAATACGGCCGCCGTCAGCCATTGCTTGTAAGAAGGAAAGGCCGCACCGGCCGGCTCGGGCCTTGCGGGGATCGTCATGCCCGCAACATCCGGCGCCGCCCGGTTGTCGGGGTCGACGAGGGAGAAATCGCAGCGCTCGCTGCCCTGATAGACATCCGGGATGCCCGGTGCCGTCAGCTTGATCATCGCCTGGCTGAGGGCATTCATCCGGCCCGCGTCGACGAAGGGCGCGAGCGTCGCGTCGAAATCGCGCAGGAAGGCCTCGTGCCGCATCACTCCCTCAAGGAAATCACCGACCATCCGCTCGTAGTCGAGGTCGGGCTCCGTCCAGCCCGTGGCGCGTTTTGCCTCGCGCAGGGCCTTGGTCGCGTAAAGCCCCATCCGCTCCCCGAGCCTCCGCAGCGCGGCAGCGTCATCGGGGGCACCGGGTATCCAGATGCCGGCGAGTGACTGGTAGAGGAGCCATTCCACCTCCGGCTCCGGCACGGTTCGCCCATCGAACATAGTCCGCAAGGACGCATTGAGCGCGCGCCACCGCTCTGTCGCGGCAATCCAGGCCTCCGGCGCCTCGGTGAGCGTATAGAGACGTGCGCGGGCATCCTCGCCTCGCTTCGTATCATGGGTCGCGCTTGCCGACAGGCCCTGCGGCATTGTCTCCGCCCGATGCGCCATGAAGGCATCGAAGGCGGGCACGCCACCGACCGCCGCGTCGGGATCGCCGCCGACCTCGTTGAGGGCGATGACCGCGTTTTCCCGGTAGAAGAGGGTATCCTCCACCGCCTTTGCCATGATCGGGCCACTGAGCTGCTGGAAACGCCGCCGGAATTCGGCGCGCAAGCCTGACTCGTTCGGAACCGGATCGCCGACCAGAAGCGCCACGACGAAATCGATCGCGGGCCGCCCTTCGTCCGCCATCCCTTCGATTGCGTCCCTGCGCACCGTCCGGATCAGGGTGCGATCGCCTTCGGGCACGAGGCTCGCCGTCGCATAGGTGCGATAGACCGGAAGCGCGACAACGAAGGCACGGATCGCCTCGGCCAGCGCATCCCCGTCGAAGGTGAGCCCGCCCGCATCGGCGAGCGCCCTTGCGAGGCGCGCGACATCCGCGACCTCGCCGGCGAAATTCTCCGTCAGCATCTGCCGCTTGGCGCCCCGTTTTTCCTCGGCATGGGAGCGCCGACGGCCCGGCGACTTCAACCCGTCGAACGCCTTTTGCAGGCGCTTCCGCCCCGGTTCGTCGACAAGAACATCCGCCAGCGCTCCGATGAATTCATAGCCCGTCGTGCCCTGCACGGGCCAATCCGCCGGGAGGGTCTCGCTCCTCTCCAGGATCTTTTCCACGACGATGCAGGGGTCGGGGCCGATGGCGGCCCGCAGAAGCCCGAGATAGCCGCGCGGATCGGCAAGCCCGTCGATATGGTCGATCCTGAGCCCGTCCACGATCCCCTCGCGCACGAGATCGATGATCAGGCGATGGCTGTCCTCGAAGACGCCGGCATCCTCCATGCGCATGCCCGCGAGGCCCGCGATCTCGAAGAAGCGGCGATAGGTGAGGTGCCGGCCGGCTGTCTTCCAGTCGGTCAGCCGCCAGGGCTGCGCATCGTGGGCGGCGCGAAGCCGGGCGGCATCCCGCGATATCGCCGCCAGCCCTTCGGCGATGGCCTCGACAGCGCCCGGTGCCGAAAGCACGCCGGCGAGACGGCGCAGGGTTCCCGCCTCGTCCGCGGGATCGAAGGAGGCGCCGGCCACGCACAGAGCGGCAAGCGCCGGCTCTCCCAGAATCTGCGGGTAGCTGCGCGGATGAAGCGGATAGAAGGTGTCGTGATAGCGAAGCGCCGGCAGCCCGTCGCGCGGATCGAGCGCGAGGCGCATCGCCCCGCTCGCCAGTTCCGCGTCGAAATCGTCACCGAGGAAGGGAAGCGTCAGGCGCTCGGACCAGTCGATGTCGAAATGCCGGGCGAAAGGGCTTTCCACGCCCCATGTCACGACGCTCCGCCACCAGGGATTTTCCAGATTTGCGGCCATGTGGTTGGGAACGATGTCGAGGATGAGCCCCATGCCGCGGGCGTGAAGATCGCCCGACAGGCGCCGCAGGCCGTCGAGCCCGCCGAGGCACGGGTCGATCTCGTTCGCATGGGTGATGTCGTAGCCATGGGTCGAACCGCCGACTGCAGTCATGAGGGGCGAGGCGTAGAGGTGGCTGATGCCGAGCGCATCGAGATAGGGGACGAGCCGGCACGCGCCGTCAAAATCGGTGCCGTTGCGGAACTGGAGGCGATAGGTCGAGCGGATGGGGATCAAGACGGTGCCTCGCTGGCCGGCCGCGGGGAGCGCTCAGGTCCGGTGGCGCTTGAAATCCGATTGCGAGACCACGCCGGCCAGTCGGTTCTGTCGGTCGAGCACGGCGAGACGGCGCAGGTGCAGCGATTGCATGTTGGCAAGCACCCCCTCCGGTTCCTCGTCGTCGAAGCAATAGGTGATGTTGGTCGTCATGACGTCGGCGACCCTGGTCGTTTCCGCATTAAGCCCCGGCGCGACGGCCCGCAGGATGATGTCGCGATCCGTGAGGGTGCCGACGAGGCCGCTCGCATCCGCCACGGGCAGGAAGGCGATATCCCACTCCGCCATCAGGCTCGCGGCATATTGCAGGGTTTCCTCGGGCCGGACGAGATGGACATTACGGGTCATGATGTCGCCGATGGGCATGGAGGCCTCTTGGTAAGCGTTTTCCGTCAAAAGCAGTGCCGCGCGAGCGTCTTTCCTAAGAACAGACGAGCACGGTTTTGGTTCCAACCGCGGCGCCGCGGGGCGGTGCCGCGGCGCGATCGACGGTCACGACAATCGACGGACCGCCCGCCGCGTCCGTCGCTCGTTCGAAAATCGTCTCTCCCCCGGCCGCCGGCCAGGCCTTGCGTTCGGTCGTCAGATTGGCGCGCAGGCGAAGCGCCGCGGCGGGAAAATGCCAGTCCACGGCGAAAATGCCATCCGCGGCAGGCAGGATCCGCGGCGCGGCCTCGGCAGACAGCAGCGGCACGACATGCACCTGCCGGAGCCGGATCAGCTCGCGCACGAAATCCGCCCGCCGCCGGCCCTCGGGGGAGGCCGCGCGCGACCAGTCGAGCGTCGAGCGCCGCAACGTCTCCTCGGCGTTCGGGTCGGGAAGATCCTCTAGGCTGCGGCCCGGTTCCAGCCCGCCGAATTTCTCCGCTTCCCGCCGTCGTCCCTTCAGCACGGCCCTGGCGAGATCCCCGGAAAAATCGGCGAAGAAGAGGAAGGGGCGCGTCTCGCCGTAGTCGTCACCCATGAAGAGCAGGGGCACGGGCGGGGCGAGCAGCAGCAGGGCCGTCATGACCTCGAAGAGCGCCGGATCGGTTAGCTCTTCGAGCCGGTTGCCGAAGGCGCGGTTGCCGATCTGGTCGTGGTTCTGCAGGAAATTGACGTTGACCTGCGGCGGCAGGCGATCCTGCGGCGCCGGCCCCACGCGGTCGCGGCTGCGGTCCGCATGCACGAACCCCTTGGCGGCCGCCTCGCGCAGGAGCGCATAGGTGTCTTCCGCGAAAGGCGCGTAGTGGCCCTGACGTTCGCCCGTCGCGACGACGTGCAGGGCATGGTGGAACTCGTCGTTCCAGCCGGCCGTATAGTGATGCACCGTGCCGCCATCGCGGTTCAGCAGGCTCCTGCGGCTCAACTGGTCCTCGACGACGAGATGGACCTGCCGGCCCGGCACAGCCCGCCGGATCGTTTCCGCCATTTCGATGAGGACATGCCGCTCGCTGTCGTCGACGATCTCCTCGGTCGCGTCGAGACGCAGGCCGTCGAACCGGTAATCGACGATCCAGTGCAAGGCGTTGTCGATGAAGTAGCGGCGCACCTGCGCGCGC
>CAMLOC010000484.1 GCA_946481465.1 uncultured Shinella sp.
CGCCGGCGTCGATGCCGGCCACCTTGTCGCTCCAGCGGTCGCGGGCGGTCAGGATGAGGACAGGCATGGCCTTGCCGTCTGCGCGCCATTTTTCCAGAACGGTGATGCCGTCCATTTCCGGCAGGCCGATATCGAGGATGATGGCGTCATAGGGCTCGGTGTCGCCGAGATAGTGGCCTTCCTCGCCGTCGAAGGCCTGGTCCACCACATAGCCTGATTCCTTCAAGGCCTCGCTGAGCTGCCGGCTCAGGTTGACGTCGTCCTCGACCACCAGGATGCGCATCCGCCCTCTTTCCTATCTCTCACATTCCATCACGAAAGGCCCGGCGGCCTTACATCGGCACGCGCACGGTCACCTTGCGCGGCCGGGCATTGCCCTTGCCGGGCACGAGCACCGTCACCACGCAGGTATCGCCCTTCGGCTGCGCCGAGAGCAGTTCGCCCCCCGTCTGGGCGACCACCTGCGCAGCCACGTCGCTGCAATCGCCGGCGACCTCGACGACGTCCCGCAGGGCGCCCGTCTCGACGGGGCCCGGCAGGATCATGCTGGCCGCAAGGGCGGTTATGAGAAGTGGCGAGGCCATGAATGTACTTTCGGGTGTGGATCAGTGTGATGCAAGCAATAAACGATCCTCGCTGAATGGCAAATGAATGCCCTGTGGATCGTCAAGCCGCCTCACCGCACGCGCCGGCGCGCCGAAATCCGCCCGTAGAGCGCGACGAGCCCGCCCAGCGTCCCCGCCGCCGCCACGAGGAGATCGGCCAGTTCGCCCTCGTCCCCGGCCGTCACCTCGACGCCCGCCGCATTGGCGAGCGAGGCGAGGATCGCGATCAGCGCGCCCCAGACGGTACGCGACAGATACCAGGCTTTTGCGTCGTCGTTCATGGTCTTTCCTTCCTCAGAGAATGATCGTCGCCCGCGCCGCAAGGCCGAGCGGAATGGCCCGGCCGAGCTGGCGCACGCGGATGGAGAGCGCCGCCTGCGGCGCGCCGAAATCGGCAAGTTCCTGGTCGGCGGGATAGGTGAAGGCGGGCGCCGCGGTCTCGACGCTGCGCACCGCCGCCTCGCCGGAGAGGATATCGAGGCGATAGGCTTCCACCGGTTCGTCGAGCGGGATGTCCACGGCCGTCCAGCCGTCCGAATCGATCCGCCCGCGCCGGACCCACGACAGCCGCACGGCGCCGTCGAGTTCCCGCCAGCCGCGCAGGTGCACCGGCGCCAGCGGCGTCAGCGCCCGCTCGCCGCCGGCAAAGGCGAAGGGCCCCGCCTGTCCCGGCGTCATGCCGGCCGGCTCGACGAGCCAGTTCGACAGCCGCCCCACCTCCTCCACGTCGAGCCCGAGCGGCAGCACCGCATCGTCCAGCACCACCGCCCGCGCCCCGGCGGCATGGCCGGCCGCCATGGCGTCCTCGGTGCCGTGGAGAGCACGCAGCAGCCCCGTGAGCCGCCAGCGTCCCGGCGCGATCTCGCTCGCGTCGGCAAAGCCGACGATTTCCCAGGCCCCGCTGCCGGCCTTGATACCCAGCCGGTTCGCACCGTTCAGCATGGCGAGCGTGTCCACCGCGGAAAGCCCGCCGAAGGGCAGGTCCAACACGATCGCCCGCCCGGCATCGAGCCTGCCGACGACGCCCGCCATAAGCGGCTCGGCAAGCGAACCGATCCGCGCCGGCTGGTCCAGCCGCACGCGGCTGCGATAACCCTCGCTGCCTCCTGAACTCGACACGATCATCGACCGCCAGGGCTGCGCATAGGCCGCGACGCGCGCGAAATCCTGCGCCCCGCCTGATCCCATGACCGGCAAATCCAGAAAGACGACGTCCGGCGCGAAGGCATCGCCCGGCCCCGGTCCCGCCCCGCTCACCGGCCGCCCGCGGCCGTCGAGAAGCAGCGGCGCCGGGCTGTCCCCGGCCGCGATCGCCCGCGCCTCCACCTCGCGCACCAGCCCGTCCGTGATGCCGGTAATAAGGAAGCGTCCCTCCGGCCCCTCGGCGAGCCGCACGACATCGCCCGGCGTCACGCCCATCGCGGTCGGCGGCAGGCGGAAGGTCAGCCGCCGCTGCCCCGCCCGCTGGTCGCGCAGCGCCGCCTCGGCGCTCGCCGCGGCTGCCCCCGCATGCAGCACCGCCGGCAGCGCCAGCCGCAGCACGCGGTCGTTCTCCCCCGCCATGCGGCGCGAGCGCGCCGTCACGCGCGAATAGGTGCCGGAATCGTCGAAATGGTCGAGGATCGCCTCGCCGGCGAAATCGCTGGCATGCCCGCGGCTCTCCTCGAACGGCGCCTCCTCCGGGCGCTCGGCGAGAACAGCGATCTCCACCGGCGGCAGGGCGGATTTCAGCCGCGAGCGGAAGACGAGTTTGCCCGCCGCCTCCAGCGCGTCGATCTGGAACGCCTCCATCAGCGGCTCGATCAGCCCGCGCGCCGAGGTCTGCTCCGCCTGCACGAAGCCGGAAAGATCGCCGGCAACGCCCGAGACGTCGAAATCGTCGAAGCCGTGATCCTTCAGGATCGCCGCGATGACATCCGCCACCGTCCCGGCCCCCAGCCGCGCGTTCAGCCAGTGCCCGCGCTGCCAGTTCAGCCCGTCCGACCAGAGCGCCGTATCCTCGGGAAAGGCCGGATAGGGCCGCGCGTCCCAGGTCCAGACGAAGACATGGCCCGGATCGACCATGCCCGCCTCCGGCCCGCCGCCCTGCCACCAGCCGTGATGCGCATCGAGGAAGCGCCGCTGCACCGCGTCGTTGCGCGCCCCACCGGAATGATAGGGCAGCGCGTTCTCCGCGCTTTTCGGATCGACGAAGACATTCGGCTGGTTCGCCCCCTTGTCGACCGCCGGGCAGCCGAGTTCGGTGAACCAGATCGGCTTGGAGCGCGGCACCCAGGCGGTGTGGTCCGAAAGCTCCGCCCCGCCCGGCCCGCGCTCGTAATGCCGGTTGCCCCACCAGTTGGCGAGGTCCTTGTAGCGGAACACCCAGGGCTTTCCCGCCATGCCGTCGGTGATAAGCACGCGCTCGCGCGCCGCCCGCGCCGCCATGTCGGGATAATACCAGTCGAACCCCTCGCCGCCGGCGATCATGGCGCGCATGGCCGCCATGTCCTCGGAATGGCGGAACCCGTCCGGATTGCCCGCCAGCGTGTCGGCATTCTGCCAGTCGGAAAGCGGCATGTAGTTGTCGATGCCGACGGCATCGATCGCCGGCGAGGCCCAGAGCGGGTCGAGATGGTAGCGCACCTCGCCGCTGCCGTCCGGCGGCTGGTAGCCGAAATATTCGCTCCAGTCGGCGCCGTAGGTGATCTTCGTGCCCGGCCCGAGGATCGCCCGCACATCGCCGGCAAGGTCCGAAAGCGCCTCGACGAAGGGAAAGACCCCGCTCCCGTCGCGCAGCCAGGTCAGCCCGCGCATTTCCGAGCCGATCAAAAAGCCGTCCACCCCGCCCGCCGCCTCCGCCAGCAGCGCATAGTGCAGGATCAGCCGCCGGAACCCCTCGTCGCCGGCAGGCCCGGTGATTTCCTCGCCCGAAACGGAAAAGCCCCCCGCCCCCGCCGCGCCGACAAAGGCCTCCACCTGACTGCGCACCGAGGCCGTGCCGTCGGCGGATTGCGGATGGCAGGTGATGCGCCCGCGCCAGGGATAGGGCGCCTGCCGCGCACCGCCATAGGGGTCGGCGAGCGTGTTGTCGACCGGCACGTCCATCATCAGGAAGGGATAGAGATAGACCTCGATCCCCCGCGCCTTGAGGTCACGGATGGCCGCGATGACGCTCGCGTCCGAAGGCGTGCCGCCATAGGCCGGACGGCCCTCGACGCGGCTCACCACATAGGCGTCCTCCCGCGCGATGCCGCAGACCCTCCACGGCTTGCTCTCCTCCTGCCGGCCGGAAACCTCCACCCCCGGCAGGATGCGGCACGCACCGGCCCGCAGGTCTGTGCCGAACCAGGCGACCACCAGCCCCACCCGTTCGAGGCCGGGGCACAGCGCCTGCAATTCGTCGATCGAGGCCACCCAGTCCGTCGCCGC
>CAMLOC010000485.1 GCA_946481465.1 uncultured Shinella sp.
TCGCCGAGGTTCACATCGCGCGCCGACTTGTTGAAGTAGCGCCGCGCGGCCGCCTCCACGCCATAGGCATTGGAGCCGAAGAACACGCGGTTGAGATACATCGCGATGATCTGGTCCTTGGAATATTTGTGCTCGAGCCAGAAGGCGAGCAGCACTTCCTGCACCTTGCGCTCCAGCGTGCGCTCGGGCGAGAGGAACATGTTCTTGGCGAGCTGCTGGGTCAGCGTCGAGCCGCCCTGCACCATGCGGCCGGTCGTGATGTTGGTGAGCATGGCGCGGGCAAGGCCGAGCGGATCGACGCCGAAATGCGAATAGAAGCGCCGGTCCTCGATGGCGATGACGGCCTGCGGTATGTAGGGCGACATGTTCTCCAGCGACAGCGCCTCGCCGCCGGTGACGCCGCGATTGGCGATGATATCGCCGTTGACGGCAAGGATCTTGAGGTTCGGCGGCCGGTCGGGGATCGACCAGCTCGTGGCGCTCGGCATGCGCGCCCCGTAATAGAGCACCAGCCCGCCGACGCCGATGGCGCCCCAGATGCCGAGCACGACGCACCAGTAGAAGAGCCGGCGGAACAGGCCGAAGACGCCGCCGCCGGAAGCCTGCCGGCGCCGCCGCGAGCCGCGGCGCGACCGCTCGGCCTTCGCCGGCTTGCCGCCTGCCTTGCGCCCGCCCGCCACGCGATCCCCCGCGCCGACGTGGAAATCGTCGTCGTCGCGTCCTCCCGATCCCTGGAAGGACGGTTCGATGCGCTGGGATTTGCGGTTGGCTGCCATAAGCGGTCGGATACACCCTCGAAAACGTCGCCGTCCGTTGAACCTTAAATGCGGCGATTTAAGGGGTCGTTAAGAAGCGGTGAACGCGCCGGCGACAGTTTGAGGGAGATTTGAAGGAAGGACCGGGCGGCCTTTCGGGCCGCCCGGGAAACAGCCTCAATAGTAAGGCGAGTAGCACTGGCGGCGGCCGCCATAGTTGGGCTGGAACGTGTTGTCGTAGTCGCGGTACGAGCGGTAGCGCGCATAGCACCATTCGACGTGGCGCGGGTTGATGCCCTCGTAGCGCGGCCGCGCGTAGCCGTCGTTGGCGATCGCGCCGCCGATGATGGCACCGGCGCCGAAGGCCGCCAGCGGATACCACCAGCCGTCCGAATGGCGATGGTAGCCGCGGCGTTCATAACGATAGCCGCGATGGCCGTTGTGCCAGCCGCGACGTTCGCGACGCCATTGCACGTTCTGCACGTCGCTCGCCTGAGAAGCGCCGACCTTCGGCATCGGCATGGCAAAGGCCGGTGCGGATACGAATGTCGTGGCGAACATGGCGACGGCCATGGCAGCGGCAATGCCGCCCTTCATCGTTGTCTTCATGTCGGTCTCCCTTGGATAGTCACTGGTTTACAGTGATCAAGACGGATGACAGCATGAAACAATTCGACTGAATGCAGGATGAACCGAACGCCCGGTTCGTCAGTCCTCGCCGGGGTCCGGCCGGCTGAGGAAACGCTGGCGTTCGAAGATGAGGATGACCACCAGCGCCATGATGAAGGGGATGATGAGGTAGAACAGCCGGAAGACGGCGAGGGCCGCCAGAACCACGGCCGGATCCATGTCCGGCAGGCCGGCGATGAAGACGAGTTCCAGGACGCCGATGCCGCCCGGCGCGTGCGAGAGCAGCGCCACCGAGAAGGAGGCGAGGAAGATGCCGAGCACGACGAAGAACCCCGGATTGCCCTCTGCCGGCAGCACGGAATAGATGATCGCCGCCGCCCCGATCAGCTCGATCGGCGCGATGACGAGCTGGCGGGCGACCAGCGAGGGCTTCGGATATTCCAGCTTCAGCCAGCGCGTATCGATCGGCCTGAAGCCGACGAGGCTGCCGACCACGTAGAGCGCCACGAGGGCGAGGATGAAGACGCCCGTCGAAAAGGCCGCCTCGATCGGCAGGAATTCGGCGAACCGCCCGACGATTTCCGGCTCCAGCACCAGGACGAGGCCAAACAGCATGACCGTGCCGAGCGCGAAGGTGAAGGAGCAGAAGGCGACGAGGACGCCGACCTCCGATCCGGTGAGCCCCTTCGACGTATAGGCGCGGTAGCGCACCAGCGCGCCGGAAAACACCGAGGCGCCGATATTGTGCGACAGCGCGTAGGTGGTGAAGGAGGTGAGGGTGATGAACCACAGCGAGATGCGGTGGCCGAGATGTTCGAGCGCCAGGTGATCGTAGGCGGCAAGCGCAGCATAGGCGACCAGTGTCGCGCCGCAGGCCATGAGCCAGCCGGAGACCGGTATGGCATGGAGGCTCGCCACGAATTCGTCGAGCGACAGGCCCCGCAGGTCCTTGTAGAGGATGTAGACCGACAGGATGATCGCGGCGGTGCTGACGAGCGGCCAGAAGAATTTTTTCAGCCGCTTCATCCTGCCCTGCTCCCTGCGCCCGGCGCTCCATAGCCCGGGCAGCGAGGGCTTCTCGCGATCCTTCCTGATGCCATCCTCACCCTTCCCCATGCCCGGACCGTCGTCGCCTGTCCGCGCGCGGCCCTTGTTCTTGAGGAAACCAGCATTTCCGTTCCGTCCGGTTAACGCTGGCCTCCCATATCATCACATCTGCGTCAGCGCGCCGCGAGCGCCGAAAGAATGCGCACCCAGGAGCGGATGCCCTTCTCGAAAGAGCGCAGTTCGTATTTCTCGTTCGGCGAATGGATGCGGTCGTCCGACAGCGCAAAGCCGACGAGCAGCGATTCCATGCCGAGCATCTTCTGGAAATCGCCGACGATCGGGATGGAGCCGCCCATGCCGATGACGACGGCGGGCTTCGGCCATTCGTCGGAGAGCGCGGCCTTCGCCTTGCCGAGCAGCGCGGAATCGTAGGGGAGCTGGATGGCCGGCGAGCCGCCATGGGCATGGAACGTCACCGAGCAGTCCGCCGGGATGCGTGCCCGCACATAGGTCCGGAACGCATCGCGGATCCTTGCCGGATCCTGCTTGCCGACGAGACGGAAGGAGACCTTTGCCGAGGCTTCGGCGGCGATCACCGTCTTGAAGCCCTCGCCCGTATAGCCGCCGGTGATGCCGTTGACCTCGGCGGTCGGGCGCGCCCAGGTGAGTTCCAGCACGGAGCGGCCCTTTTCGCCGGAGGGGACCGACAGACCGATCTCGCCGAGGAAGCTTTCGGCCGAGCTGCCGAGCTTTTCCCAGGCCGCCTTGATCTCATCCGGCGTTTCCTCGACGCCGTCATAGAAACCGTCGAGCGTCACGCGGCCGGTCTCGTCGTGCAGGCCGGCGAGGATATGCGACAGGATGTGGATCGGGTTTGCCGCCGCCCCGCCGAAATAGCCGGAATGCAGGTCCCGGTCGGCCGCCTTGATGACGATCTCCTCGCCGACAAGGCCGCGCAGGCCTGCGGAAATCGCCGGCGTGTCGGCATCCCACATGCTGGTATCGCAGACGAGGGCGAAGTCCGCCGTCAGCTCGGCGGCATTGGCCTCGAGGAACGGCTTCAGCGAGGGCGAGCCCGACTCCTCCTCGCCTTCGAAGAGGATGGTGACCCGGCAGGGCAGGCCGCCCGTCGTCTCCTTGTAGGCGCGGCAGGCCTCCACGAAGGTCAGGAGCTGGCCCTTGTCGTCGGAAGTGCCGCGGCCGGTGATGACGCGCCGGCCCGCGCCGGCATCGCGCACCGCCGGCTCGAAGGGGTCGTGGTCCCACAGGTTCAGCGGGTCGACCGGCTGGACGTCGTAGTGGCCGTAGAACAGGACATGCGGCGCATCGGGCTTTGCCCCGTCGTGATGGGCGACCACCATCGGGTGGCCGGGCGTGTCGCGCACCGTCGCGTCGAAGCCGAGCGAGCGCAGTTCCTTGACCAGCCACTCGGCCGCCCGGCGGCACTCCGCCTTGAAGGCCGGGTCGGTGGAGATGGACTTGATGCGCACCAGTTCGAACAGGCGTTCGAGGCTGGCCGGAATGCCGGCGCTGGCGCGATCGAGGACGGGCAGGATGTTGGTCATGGATGAACCCC
>CAMLOC010000486.1 GCA_946481465.1 uncultured Shinella sp.
GATCGGCGGGATGAACCATTGTTCTATTGTACCGTCGGCGCTGCGCTGTTCCCTGGGGAACAGGCTACAGCAGGAAGTCGCCCTTGCTCAGCGCCAGCCTGCCGTCGAGGTCGAGGCGGAAATCGGCGGCCTTGTCGCCGTCGATGTCGCCTTCGACGACGGTGACGGCCTTGCCGTCCGTTGTCTTCGTGTACCAGCGCAATTCGCCGGCATCGCCCGTGAAGGCCTTGCCGCGTGCCAGGAGGGTGAAGGCATGGCCGGCCTCGGGGCCGTTGGCGTCGATGGCGGAGAGGTCGATCCGGTCGTGGCCGGGGGCGAAATCCGTGATGCGGTCATGCGCCGCAAGGCCGATTTCGGCGGCGCTGCGGAAGACGAAGGTATCGGCGCCGGCCCCGCCGGTCAGCCGGTCCGCGCCCGTCCCGCCGCGGAGCCAGTCGTTGCCCGCGCCGCCGTCGAGCCTGTCCTTGCCGGCAAGGCCGACGAGCGCGTCATTGCCGCGGCCGCCGGAGAGCGTGTTGGCGTGCGAGGATCCGACAAGGAGGTCGGCATCGTTGGCGGCCGTATCGCCGGCCGTGCCGTCGCCCGAGAGGTTGCGGATCGTGGCCGAGGCGACCTGCAATTCCTCCAGCGCCACGCCCTTGCCGATGCCGTAGGCGGCCTTCAGCCGGGCGATGGCGGGGGCATATTCATCGAGGATCGGATCGATGCCGGAAAAGCCCTTGATGCGGCCTGCGGCATCCGCGTCGAAGCGGCCTTCGTAAGAAAGGATCTTGTCCCGGTGCGCGGCGTACATGCGGCCCGCATCGAGCGCCTCCGCCGTCGTGGCGGTGTCTTCCTTGGCGAAGAGCTTGAATTGCTCGGCCTCGACATAACGCCGGTTGGCGATGCCCGCATGGCCGCTGCCGTTGGAGTTGTAGCGGATCTCGTACCAGGCTTCCGCCCGGTCGCCATCGAGGATCGCGGCCTTCAGCTTCGGGCCGAGCAGGGAGGGCGCGTTATAGGCCATGCTGAAGAGCACGGCGCGCTCGGTAGAGTTCGGAATGCCGGCGAGCCATTTGTCGATCGCGGTCTCGTAGCGCGTCGAGAGCGCGGTCAGCGCCGTGCGGATCTCGGCGTCGGAGGAGAAGGCGAAGGTCCTCGGCACGTCCGGATCGCGCGTCGCGTTCCAGTCCGCCATGACCTTGTCGAGCCGGCTGTTGAGCAGCGCGGTCTCGCCCTTCGCATAGCCCTTCTCGATGACCGCCTTCAGCTTCGCCTGCAGCGTCGCGTTCCAGCCGTCGCCGGTCATCGCCTTCAGCACGGGTTCGAGATTGTAGCGCAGGTTGAAGCCGATGCCGATCGTCGGCGCGGGATCGGCCGCCGTGTCGAGATAGGCGCGCCGCGTCGAGCCTTCCAGCACGAGGAGCAGGTCGAAACCCGTCTTCCGATAGGCGGAGGTGGAAAGACCGGTGAATTTCAGCATTGCTGGCCCTGCATTTCGTCGCGTGCGCGCAGCCTAGCGCGCAAAGGGTAAAGGCGCCGCTCACGAAAACGGGAAACGCTTTGCTAACGCGGCCCCCTTGCAACCGGGGGGCGCCCCGCCATATTGCCGCGGAAACGAATGGAGACAGATGGCATGCACGAATCGATCAAGACACCGCGGGAGGTCGTCGGCTTCTGGTGCGAGACGCTGACGGCCAAGGACTGGTGGCAATCGACGCCGGCGCTCGACGCGCATGTGCGCGAGGCCTTCGCCGAGACCCATTTCGCCCTTTCGCAGGAGGTGACGGCACCGTGGCGGGAAAGCCCGGAGGCGCGGCTTGCCGCCATCATCGTGCTCGACCAGTTCCCCCGCAACATGTATCGCGCCTCGCCGCTGGCCTTCGCCACCGACTGGATCGCCCGGCGCGAGGCGCGCCTTGCGCTGGAGGCCGGCGCCGACAAGGCCGTTTCCTACGACCGCCGCCACTTCTTCTACATGCCGCTCGAACATTCCGAGGCGCTGGCGGACCAGGACCTGTGCGTCGCGCTTTTCGAGGCGCATGGCGACGAGATGTATCTCGACTATGCCATCCGCCACCGCGACGTCATCGCCAGGTACGGCCGCTTCCCCCATCGCAACGGCTTTCTCGGCCGGGTCTCGACCCGCGAGGAGGAGGCCTATCTCGCCGAGCCGGGGGCCGGCTTCTAGTTCGGCTTGCGGCCGGTTTAAAATGGCCGCATTCGTGGGTAGAAGGGGGCGGTCGCATGCCCCGTGCCGCGTCGCCCGTTTCCGTTCAACCGAGGATGGCCCGTTGCCGACCTTCCGTCTTCTCTCCGTCCTTCTCGCGGTTCTCCTGCTCGCGGCCGCGCCGGCCCGCGCGCAGAGCGCGGCCGCGCCGGCCATCGTCGATGCGACGCAGCTCACGCAGGCGAGTGGTGACCTCGACCAGGCCGGCGGCCAGCTCGATGCGATCGCCGAGCGGGTGAACCGCTTCAAGGAGGACGATGCGCGGCTCGTCGAATTGAAGGTCGAGGCGGAAGCGCTGAACCGCACGATCCTCGCCATTTCCGTCGCGACGCGACCGCGGCTGGAAGCGATCAAGGCGCGGCAGACCGAACTTGGCGACCCGCCCGCCGAGGGCGCGCCGGCCGAGGCCGCCGTGGTGGTGGCGGAACGCAAGAAGCTCGCCGCGGAGCGCAACGAGATCAACGCGCTGACGGGGGAGGCGGAAAACCTCTCCATCGAGGCGACGAAGCTTTCGAACCGCATCACGGAAATCCGCCGGCAGCTCTTCACCGACGCCATCCTCAAGCGCACGGACGTCAATACAACGCTCTTCACGGAGGCTTCCGCCGCGCTCGCGAACGAGACGTCGACCTTCGGGCGCACGGTGACGGCGTGGCTGCAGTTCGTCTGGAAATTCAAGCGCATGCCGCTTCTGGGCGCGGTCGCGCTCTCCCTGATGGCGGCGCTCGTGTTGCTGTCGGGCGGCTACCGGCTGTTCTCGCCGTTCATCACGCGGGCAGTGCAGCAGCAGAAGCCGCACTATATCACACGGCTTTCCGTCGCCTTCTGGTCGACGATCCTGCCGAGCGTCGCCGTCGGCGCCTTCGCCGGCACCAGCTATTTCTTCCTCGATACGTTCAACGTGCTGCGCTCGGATATCGCGCCGATCGTCTCCGTCGCGCTGGGGGTGATGGTGGCGGTCTTCTTCGTGGCGCAGCTTGCCAATGCGGTCCTGTCGCCCGGCGACGGGCACTGGCGGCTGGTGCGGGTGTCCGATCGCGGCGCGCAGCTTCTCTGGCTTTTGATCTTCAGCATGGCCATCGTCAACGGCGCCGACTATTTCCTCGGCACGATCAGCGAGGTGCTGGGCTCCCCGGTCGTGCTGACGGTGGTCAAGAGCTTCTTCGCCTCCATCGTCATCGGCGTGCTGCTCGTCGTCACCGCCTTCATCAAGCCGGTGCTGCACCAGGGGGAGAGGCACGATTCGCAGGGGCGCCCCTGGCCGCGGTCGATCTTCGTCCTCTTGACGCTGACCGGCCTCGGGCTCGTCTTCGCCTCGCTGCTCGGCTATGTCGGCATGGCGCGCTTCGTCGCCACGCAGATCGTCGTCACGGGCGCGATCGTCGTGACCATGTATATCGGCTTCCTCTCCGGCCGCGCCGTTTCCGCGCCCAATGCCTTCGCCGAGACGGGGGTCGGCAAGCGGCTGGAGGAACGCTTCGGCCTCGGCCAGGTGGCGCTCGACCAGGTGGGGCTTGCCGCGGGCCTCGGCATCTATCTCTTGATCTTCGTGTTCTTCGTGCCGATGGTGCTCCTGCAATGGGGCTTCCAGGTCGCCGACATCGAATCCTGGGCCTATCGCATCTTCACGGAAATCCGCATCGGCAGCATCACGATCTCGCTGGTCGGCATCCTTGCGGGCATCCTGCTCTTCGTCGCCGGCCTCGTCGTCACACGTTGGTTCCAGAAATGGGTGGACGGCAACGTCCTGGCGCGCAGCCAGGTCGATGCCGGCGTGCGCAAT
>CAMLOC010000487.1 GCA_946481465.1 uncultured Shinella sp.
GCGGCGCTGAGCTTGGGTCGGTGTCGGCCTCCGAAATACAGCACGGGCGACCGGAAATCCGTCTACCGCTGACCGCTCACGGATACATCCTGACTTTCGTCCAGCCTTCACCGTCTTCCGAGCGGCGGAATTCCACGCGGTCGTGCAGGCGGAAGGGGCGGTCGTGCCAGAACTCGATGGAGACGGGCCTGATGCGGAAGCCGGACCAGTGCGGCGGGCGGGGGATGTCGCCGATGGCATAGCGGGCGGTGTATTCGGCGACGGCCTTTTCCAGCGCGAAGCGGCCTTCCAGCGGGCGCGACTGCTTCGACGCCCAGGCGCCGATGCGGCTGCCGCGCGGGCGCGAGGCGTAATATTCGTCCGCCTCGGCATCGCTGACGATCTCCACCTCGCCGCGGATGCGCACCTGGCGGCGCAGCGACTTCCAGTGGAAGCACATGGCGGCCTTCCGCGCGCCGAGGATTTCCTCACCCTTGCGGCTCTCGAAATTCGTATAGAAGACGAAGCCGCGCGTATCGAACCCCTTGAGCAGGACCATGCGCACATTGGGCAGGCCCGCCTCGTCGACGGTGGCAAGCGCCACCGCGTTCGGGTCGTTCGGCTCGGTCTTTCCCGCCTCCTCCAGCCAGGTGCCGAAGAGGGCGTAGGGTTCGTTTTGCTCGGTGAAGTCACCGCTTGTTAACGCATTTTCGCTCATATTCGATTCAATGCCGATCTATTGGCTGCATGAGGCAGAGTGGAGTGGACGTCATAGCAAAGTCGCGAGCGCAGACAAAGCCATACGGGGCACATTGCCTTGCGGTTGTTGTCGTGACCCTGTGCGGCGCCTCTCTTTCGGGCTGCATGGGCGGTCTCGACCTCTTCGACGGCAGCAAGGTCGATACCGTGCGCACCAGTTCCGTGCCCCCGGGCGCCGAACGGCTGACCGACGAGATCACCGTGCGCAACGCCGTCTCCTCCGCCGACCTCACGCGCACCGGCGGCAGCGCCATTCCGTGGGCGAATTCCGCCTCGGGCAGCGCCGGCGTCATCAGCAGCATCGCGGAAAACCGCGACGATGCCGGGCGGCCCTGCCGCGACTTCGTGACGACGCGCCACTCCTACCAGGGCATCGCCAACTATTCCGGCCGGACCTGCCTTGGCAATTCCGGCGAATGGCTGCTGCTCGCCTTCGACCTTAAAGGTTGAAGAGGCGCTCTCTTTGCACTTTTTCAACTCTGGCCCGTAACCAGTGATTAGGACGTTCCTCGCTATCATGGCCGGCAAAACGGCAACGGGTGGAAGTTATGCGTGACCCCTATTCGGTGCTTGGCGTGAAGAAGAACGCCGGGCAGGAGGAAATCAAGGCGGCCTGGCGCTCGCTGGCGAAAGCCGTGCATCCCGACCAGAACCATGACGACCCCAATGCCACCGTGCGTTTCACGGAGGCCGGCCGCGCCTACGATATCCTGCGCGACCCCGACAAGCGCAGCCGCTACGACCGCCAGCAGCGCGAGGCCGAGCTTCGCCGCATGGAGCAGATGCGCCGCCAGCAGGCCGAGCGCAAGGCGCGCAGCGAGCCCTCGGCCCGCATGTCGAACGAGGATGCCGAGGACATGATCGCCCGCATCTTCGGCGTCGATTCGCGCGGCCAGCCGGCGGAACCGAAGGCCCAGGCACAATCGCAGACCCCGCCCCGCCCGCAACAGCAGGCACAGGCGAACGGCGCCGCCCCCGGGCAGGACGCCCGCAAGCCGGCCGACGAGCCGGAGGCGGAAGAGGCCGCGCCCGGCCGCGCCGTCGCCCCGGCGGCCAACCTCATCTCCGCCATCATCCGCCGCATCCGCGGCGGCCGCGCCAAGGCGGAAGCCGCGCCGGACTTCGTGACCGACGTCACCGTCAGCGTCGAGGACATCCTCAACAAGGTGCGCCCGACGCTCGAGACGCCCGACGGGCAGACGCTGCGCGTGCCGGTCGGCGCCGGCTCGACGGACGGCCAGGTGATCCGCCTCAAGGAGGCCGGATATCGCATCGAGGGCCTGAGGCGGGGCGATGCCGTCATCACCCTGCGCGTCGCTCCCGGCCGCTTCCGGGTCGACGGGTTCGACCTGGCGGTCGACCTGCCGGTGACGATCGAGAACGCCGTGCTCGGCTGGGAGACGACCGTCGAGGGGCCGCTCGGCCCGCTGCCGGTGACGGTGCCGGCCTGGTCGGGCTCCGACCAGAAGATCCGCATTTCCGGCGAGGGCCTTCTCATGGAGAACGGCGAGCGGGGCGACCTCATCGCCGAGATCCGCCTTCTCCTGTGGGAAAAGCCCGACGACAAGATGATCGACCTGATGCGCAGCCTGCGCGAAGGCCTTTATCTTTAAATCGATTGTGACGCTTTCATAAAACATGCACCCATTGTTACGGATGCTAACAGTTCCTGAACCGCCGCGCGCTTGAACCCCATTGCCGCCTATGCCATAGGCAAATCTGACTTACGTATCAGGGGGCATACCATGGTTCAGGCATCTGGTCTGATGAAGGGCAAGCGCGGCGTCATCATGGGCGTCGCCAACAACCGTTCCATCGCCTGGGGCATCGCCAAGGCCATCCACGCACAGGGCGGCGAAATCGCCCTGACCTACCAGGGCGACGCGCTGAAGAAGCGCGTGGAGCCGCTGGCCGCCGAGATCGGCGCGGTGCTGGCCGGCGATTGCGATGTTTCCGACGAGGCCTCGATCGACGCCGTCTTCGAGAATATCGAGAAGACCTGGGGCAAGATCGACTTCCTCGTGCATGCCATCGGCTTTTCCGACAAGGACGAGCTGACCGGCCGCTATGTCGACACGACGCCGGGGAATTTCGCCAAGACCATGCAGATCTCGGTCTATTCCTTCACCTCCGTCGCGCGCCGCGCGGAGAAGCTGATGACCGACGGCGGATCGATGCTGACGCTGACCTATTACGGCGCCGAGAAGGTCATGCCGAACTACAATGTCATGGGCGTTGCAAAGGCCGCGCTGGAGGCGAGCGTGAAGTATCTCGCCGTCGACCTCGGCCCGCAGAACATCCGCGTCAACGCCATCTCGGCAGGTCCCATCAAGACGCTGGCGGCCTCGGGCATCGGCGACTTCCGCTATATCCTCAAGTGGAACGAGTACAACGCGCCGCTGCGCCGCACCGTCACCATCGAGGAAGTCGGCGACGTCGGCCTCTACCTGCTGTCGGACTTGTCGCGCTCGGTGACCGGCGAGACCCACCATGCGGACAGCGGCTACCACGTCGTTGGCATGAAGGCCGTCGACGCGCCCGACATCTCCGTCGTCAAGGACTGATTGAGGCCTTCCTGCCGAGGTTCCCGCCTTGCCTATCTACATGATCCGTCACGGCCAGACCGCGTGGAATGCAGAAGGCAGGCTGCAGGGCCAGAAGGACATTCCGCTCAACGAGACCGGTCGCCGCCAGGCGGCCGGCAACGGCACCGCCCTCAAGGGCATCCTCGGCGCCACCGTGGCTGATTTCGATTTCGTCGCAAGCCCGCTCGGGCGCACGCGCGAGACGATGGAGATCCTGCGTGGCGCCATGGGCCTCGACCCCCTCGCCTACCGCACCGATGCCCGCCTCGTCGAACTCTCTTTCGGCGACTGGGAGGGCCACACGCTGCCCGAACTGATGGCCGGGTCGCCGGCGCGGGTCGAGGAGCGCAGCCGCGCCAAGTGGAACTTCATCCCGCCCGGCGAGGCGGCGGAAAGCTACGAGATCCTCTCCTGGCGGATCGCCTCCTGGCTCGCCGACGTCAGCGGGCCGACCGTCTGCGTCAGCCATGGCGGCGTCTTCCGCGCGGCCTTCCGCCTCAACGGCATGGACGAGGAAGAGGCGGCCAACACGCCCATCCACCAGGACCGCCTGTTGCGGATCGATGCGAGCGGGATGCACTGGCTTTAGGGAGCGAAGGCCCCTCACCTGCCTGCCGGCATCCTCTCCCCGCAAGCGGGGCGAGGAGCGA
>CAMLOC010000488.1 GCA_946481465.1 uncultured Shinella sp.
GGGCGGAGGAGAGCTTGCGCTTGATCTCTTCCATCCAGGTGTCGTCGCCGGTGCGGGCGACCTCGAGGCCGCCGATGCGGGCGTAGTGGCCCATCTTCTCGTAGAAATCGATCGAGTACTGCGTGGTCCAGACCGAGAGATAGTCGTGGCTCGTCGTGTAGCAGAAGTCCGAGGCATGCGCCGTCGAACCGATGTCGGTCGGGATGCCCGACTTGTCGATGCCCACGATGTCGTCCCATCCCCGCTCGATGAGATGATGGGCGATCGATGCGCCCACGATGCCACCCAAACCGATGATGACGACCTTCGCCTGTTGCGGAAACTCTGCCATTTGCTGGACCCCGATGAAATGTTGCGGCCGATTTTAGGGCCTGCCCGCCCGCCAGTGCAGCCTGTCTGCGACGGGACCGCGACCAGTTCCGACAGTCCCCGGACGAGGCCGCACCGCGCCGCCCATGCCGGCGGCACGACCCTAGCGGTTCGTCCGGCCGACGCAACGGTTTTCACGAGGCCGGTCGTCCTTTGCCCGGTGGCGCGTCTTTGTGGAAAGCCATGCCCCGGCATCGCCTGTCACATTTGCTATATGTGGGCGGGATAAAGCGCCGGGGCGCATCGACGGGAGGGACAAGGAATTGGCAAGCGAGACGACGGCCCGGGCGGATGCGGCGCCCGCCCCGCACGATCACGGCGTCTCCTTCGGCGAGGCGCTCCGCGTCTGGGTGCGCGTGGCCGCGCTCAGCTTCGGCGGGCCGGCGGGGCAGATCGCGGTCATGCACCGCATCGTCGTCGACGAGAAACGCTGGATCGGCGAGCGCCGCTTCCTGCATGCGCTGAACTATTGCATGCTGCTGCCCGGGCCGGAGGCCCAGCAGCTTGCCGTCTATATCGGCTGGCTGATGCACCGCACGGCTGGAGGGCTCCTCGCGGGCCTGCTCTTCATCCTGCCCGGCTTCCTGTCGATCCTGGCGCTGAGCTACGTCTATGTGCTGTTCGGCAATGCCGGCGTGGTCGAGGGCCTGTTCTTCGGCCTCAAGGCGGCGGTGCTCGCCGTCGTCGTCGAGGCGGTGTTCCGCATCGGCCGCCGCGCCCTCGTCAATCCGGCGATGATCGTGTTGGCCGCCGTCGCCTTCATCGCCATCTTCGCCTTCAAGGTGCCGTTTCCGCTGATCATCCTCGTTGCCGCCGTCGCCGGCTATCTCGGCTCGAAATCCGGCTCGCGCCTCTTTTCCACGGCGAGCGGCCATGCCGCGACGGGCGCGCGGGTCCTGCGGGACGAGGATTCGCTGCTCGGCGAGGCGACGCCCGCCCATGCCCGACCCAATCTCGGCTGGTCGCTGAAGATCTCCGCCGTGCTGCTCTGTCTCTGGCTCGGTCCGGTCGCCGTGATCTGGTTCGTCGCCGGCGGCAACGACGTCTTTGCGCAGATCGGCACCTTCTTCAGCAAGATGGCGGTCGTCACCTTCGGCGGCGCCTATGCGGCGCTCGCCTATGTCGCGCAGGAAGCCGTGCAGCACTACGGCTGGCTGCGGCCCGGCGAGATGCTCGACGGGCTCGGCCTTGCCGAGACGACGCCGGGGCCGCTCATCATGGTGCTGCAGTTCGTCGGCTTCCTCGGCGCCTATCGCGCGCCCGGCAGCCTCGATCCGCTGGCTGCGGCGACGCTGGCGGCGATCCTCACCACCTGGGTCACCTTCGTGCCGTGCTTCCTGTGGATCTTCCTCGGCGCGCCGTTCATCGAGAAGCTGCGCGGCAATGCGGCGCTGTCGGGCGCCCTGTCGGCGATCACCGCCGCCGTGGTCGGCGTCATCCTCAACCTGGCGGTCTGGTTCGCCCTGCACACGCTGTTCGGGGAGGTCGCGGTGGTCGCCGCGGGGCCGCTGCGCCTCGAAGTGCCCGTCCTGTCGACGCTCGTCCTGCCGTCGGCCCTGCTTGCCGCCGCCGCGGCCTATGCCCTGTTCCGCCTCAAGGCCTCGGTGCTGCTGACGCTCGCCGCCTCCGCGCTGGCCGGCATGACGTGGATGCTGGCGGCGGGCTGAGGGTCAGGAGACCACGTTGCGCACGAAGCGCACCGGCACCGTCCCGGGATTGGCATAGGCATAGGCCTGGTCCGTCGCATAGACGGTGAAGCTGCCCGCCGCAAAATCCCGGGCGACGCCCGAAAGCTCGAGCCGCAGCGTGCCCTCGGTCACGAACAGCATTTCGTGCCAGCCGGACGGATCGGGCTCGGCCGTGTAGCGCTCGCCCGGGCCGAGCGACCAGAGCCACATCTGCGCCTCCGTCGTCGCTGCCGCCGTGCCCAGCAGCACCGCGGCGCTTTCCGCCGAGGTCCCCCGCCAGGTCACCTCGTTGATTTCCGCCGAGGGCGCGCGGGCCGGATCGCGCACGAGATCGACGAAGCGCAGGCCCATGGCGGCTGCCAGCTTGTCGAGGCTCGACAGGCTGATATTGGCGTCGCCCCCCTCGAGCGCCACGATCATGCGCCGGCTGATGCCGGAGGCCTGCGCCAGCGCCGCCTGACTGAGCCCGGCCGCCTGGCGAAGGCGGCGCAGATTGCCGGAGACATGGGCAAGCACGTCGCCCCGTTCTTGATCCTGCCGATTGTCGCTCATCTCGTTCCATCATCGAAAGGCGGCGCCGCCGCGGGACGCCTTCTTAGAGCAAGTCCGGCAAAAGTGCGAAACGCTTTTGCCACGCCCATCCGGCCTGCATCCTTAACGGAAGATGACCAGACCCATGCGCCGATTGCATGGGTGACGTGCCAGCTTCGCGCTGTTCTGCAGCGCAACATAGCCCTATAAGACGGCCATCCAAAGACGCGGCGCCACGGACCGGTGCCGAACAGAGAGCCTCCGGAAAGGGCATCATCATGAACATGGCACGTTCCTTCAGCAATTGGCGCAAGTACCGTCAGACCGTCAACGAACTCGATCGCATGACCGCCCGCGAACTGAACGATCTCGGCATCGAGCGCTCGCAGATCAAGGCCGTCGCCCGCGCTGCCGTCGGCTTCTGACCGATACGCCGCCAACCGGCAGAATTTCGAAGACACCCGCCTCCGGCGGGTGTTTTTGCATGTGCGAACAAAATGCGCCGCGATGGGCCGTCCCGACGGTTTCAAGACATACGCTACGCGCATAGCGCATAGCTGCCCTGCAAAACGATGCCTATCAAATAATCAAGAATCAGATATAGTCATACTTATCGAAGCAACGTACCTCCTCCCACGACGCTTCGATGATTGCAGAAGGCCTACTCCTCCTCCCAGGGCCGACTGCGGGAATGGCGACACTCCTCCTCCCAGTCGCCATTCGGTTCTATCGGAAAGCCTGCCGCACCTCCTCCCGCGGCAGGCTTTTCCGTTTCAGGACCTTTGTTTCTTCTCCCCGAACACATGCGCCGTCAGGCGGCCTTACCCGAAATGCAAAAAGGGCTCGCCGGCGGAACCGGCGAGCCCTTTTTCGAAAGATGGAGGTCGATCAGGCCTGCGACGTCGTGTTGTCTTCGACGGGTGCGCCGGGGCCGTTCTTCTTGATCGAGTCGATGGCGTTCTGCGCGCTGGCCTTGCTGGAATAGCCTTCCGTGGAGAACATCACTTCGCTGTTGTACTTGAAGCGGACGCGAAACTCTCCGGCCTTGTCCTTGTAGATCTCAAACTTGTGCGCCATGGGCTTTCCTCCACGCAGATGGGAATCAGACACAAGCAACGTGCCAGCCCGCAAAACCGCTGACAAGAGGGGCCGGCCGCCATTCGCCACAAAGCGGCATCCAGCCGCCGCCGCCCGGACGGAAAAAATGCCGGGCATCAAAAAATAACTTGATTCAAATAGTCATATTTTTTATAGCGCCCTTACCGATTGTTAAGGATTACGGCCATGTGCGTCTGCGAGTTGCTTGTCTAAACGTCTGAGGCGGGCGCCGCCGAAGCAGCCGGGGCAGAAACGCATGGTGTTGTCGACGACGGTGTCTCAG
>CAMLOC010000489.1 GCA_946481465.1 uncultured Shinella sp.
CCGATCTGGACGGCTTCGCCCGCTCGATCCAGGTCTACCTGCTGCTGCCCTTCACCATTCCGCTGATCGGCTCCGGCATCGGCCTGATGCTGGTGTTCGGCAATGCCGGCGTGCTCGGCAAGCTGTGGCCCGTCGGCATCGCCTGCTGCGTCATCAACCTGCCCTTCATGATCTGGGCGGTGACCGCGAGCGCCAGCAACCTTTCGCCCGACCTGGAGCTGGCGGCGGCCAATTGCGGCGCGCCGCCCGTCCAGCGCTTCCTCTATATCACGCTTCCGGCGGTGCTGCCGGGCGTCATCACCGGCTCGCTCCTGATGTTCATCCTGGCGCTCAACGAGTTCCTGGTCAGCCTGCTGCTGGTGGATGCGCGAAGCGTCACGCTGCCGGTGCAGATCTACAATTCCATCCGGTCGATCATCACCCCGGACCTTGCCGCCATCTCGGTGGTCTTCATCGCCTGCGCCGCCTTCGTGATCGCGCTGCTCGATCGCCTGGTCGGCCTCGACATCTTCCTCAAATCGAAATGACCCTGCGGCCCGCGACGGGCCAGACATCAAGGACAAGACGATGACCAACGTGTCTTTCTACGAGTATTCCAAGCTCAACGCCGAGGAGAAGGCGGCCCTGCTGCGCCGGTCGGAGACCGATATTTCGAGCTTCATCGAGAAGGTCGCGCCGATCCTCGAGGCCGTGCGTACCGAGGGCGACAGGGCGCTGGCGCGCTTCGGCCGCGAACTCGACAAGGCCGACGTGACGGAGGCGAACCTCAAGGTCACGGAAGCGGAATTCGACGCGGCCTTCAAGCTGGTCGATGCGGGCGTCGTGGAATCCATCCGGTTCGGCATCGACAATATCCGCACCTTCCACGAGGAGCAGAAGCCGGAGGCCATGTGGCTGAAGGAGATCCGGCCCGGCGCCTTCGCCGGCGACCGCTTCACGCCCATCCAGTCGGTGGCGCTCTACGTGCCGCGCGGCAAGGGCTCCTTCCCGTCGGTGACGATGATGACCTCGGTTCCCGCCGTCGTGGCCGGCGTGCCGAACCTTGCCATCGTCACGCCGCCCGCGCCGGACGGCTCCGTCGATGCCGCGACGCTGGTCGCCGCGCGCCTTGCCGGCGTGGAGACGGTCTACAAGGTCGGCGGCGCGCAGGCGGTGGCGGCGGTCGCCTATGGCACCGAGACCGTCAGGCCGGCGCTGAAGATCGTCGGGCCGGGCAGCCCCTGGGTGGTCGCCGCCAAGCGCTCCCTCTCCGGCGTCATCGACACCGGCCTGCCGGCCGGCCCCTCCGAGGTAATGATCCTCGCAGACGATACGGTGCATGGCGGGCTCGCCGCGCTCGATCTGCTGATCGAGGCCGAGCACGGCCCGGATTCCTCGGCCTATCTCGTCACCCACAGCCGGCGCGTCGCGGAAGAGGCGCTCGCCGCCCTGCCGGACCATTGGGCGCGCATGTCCGAGCAGCGCGTCGCCTTCTCAAAGGCCGTATTGACCGGCAAGACGGGCGGCATCGTGCTGACAAGCTCCATCGAGGAGAGCTACGCCTTCGTCAACGCCTATGCGCCGGAACACCTTGAACTCCTCTCGGAAGAACCCTTCATCCATCTCGGCCACATCACCGAGGCCTCGGAGATCCTGATGGGCACGCATACGCCGGTCAGCATCGCCAATTTCTCGCTCGGGCCGAACGCCGTGCTGCCCACGAGCCGCTGGGCTCGTACCTTCGGTCCGCTCTCCGTCACCGATTTCGTCAAGCGCAGCTCGATCGGCTACGTCACCGCGCCGGCCTATCCGGAATTCGCCCGCCATTCGCACAACCTGGCGGTCTACGAGGGCTTCTCCTCCCATGCGCTGGCCGTATCGCCGCTGCGCCAGACCTACCTGAAGAAGGGCGGCTGAGACCATGAAGGCGGTGCGGCTCCACGAGGCGAAGGACCTGCGGGTGGAGGCGGTGGCCCCGCTCTCCGCGCCGCCTGCCGGCTTCGTCAACCTTGCGGTCCGGGCCGCCGGCATCTGCGGTTCCGACCTGCACAACTATCGCACCGGCCAGTGGATCACCCGCCGGCCCTCGACGGCGGGGCACGAATTCTGCGGCCGTGTGACGGCGGTCGGGGACGGTGTCGGCCATGTCGCCGTCGGCGACGTGGTCTGCGTGGATTCCCGCGTCGAATGCGGCGCGTGCCCTGCCTGCCGCAGCGGCCGCGGCAATGTCTGCGAAGCCCTCGGTTTCGTCGGCGAGGTCTGCGACGGCGGCTTTGCGGAAGCGGCGCAATTGCCCGCCCGGCTCGTCCTGCGCCACGATCCGGCGCTTTCACCGCTCGTCGCCACGATGGCCGAACCGCTGGCGGTGGCGCTGCATGCCGTGCGCCGGCTGGCCGCCCCGGCGGGCGAACCGGTCCTCGTCGTCGGCTGCGGCACGATCGGCGGGCTCGGCGCGCTGCTGCTCTCGCGCCTGCATGACGGCCCGCTTCTCCTCGCAGATCTCAACCCGGAAAGGGTCGCGCTGGTGCAGGCGGTCGCGGGCGGCACGGCCGTTGCTCTCGAAAGAGACGCCATCGACGCGGCACTTGCCGGTGGGCGCCTGCGCTACGCGCTCGATGCGACCGGCAGCATCCGCGCCATCGCCGGGACGCTGGACCTCCTCTCGGGCGGCGGCGCGCTCGCCCTTGTCGGCATCGGCCACGGCAAGCTCGACCTCGACCCCAACATCCTCGTCGAGCGGGAGATCGCGCTCGTTGGCTGCCACGCCTTCGCGAACGAACTGTCCGAGGCGGTCGGCCTGCTCCCCGAACTCGCCCCGGCGCTTGCCCGGCTGGTCGAGGTCCTGCCGGATCTCGATGCGGTGCCGGCGGCCTATGAGCGGCTTTTGCGGGGGGAAAGCCGGGCGCTGAAGACGATCGTCGCGGTGGAGAGACAGTGAACCATGAACACGCTTTCGGATTCCGCATCGCCGCTCTACGAGAAGGTCAAGGATTTCGTCCTCGGCAATATCGGCAGCGGTAAATGGGGCCGCAACAGCCGGCTTCCCTCGGAGAACGAGCTCGTCTCGGCGCTCGGCGTGTCGCGCATGACCGTGCACCGGGCGCTCCGCGAGCTCACCTCGGAGGGGCACCTGCGCCGCATCCAGGGCGTCGGCACCTTCGTCGCGCCGCCGAAGCCGCAATCGACATTGATCGAGATCAGCAACATCATCACCGAGATCAAGGCGCGCGGCAGCCGCCACCGGGCCGAGGTCGTGGTGCTGGAGCGGATAAAATGGCCTGCACCGGAACTGTTGCTCGCCTTCGAATTCGAAACGCTCCGGCCCGTCGATCATTCGGTGGTCATCCATTTCGAGAACGACCTGCCCGTCCAGCTGGAGGAGCGCTTCGTCAATCCGGACCTCGTCTCCGGCTATGTCGAGCAGGATTTCAGCGCCACGGCGACCTACGACTATCTGCAGACCGCGACACCGCTGACCGAAGTCGAGCACCTGATCAGCGCCCTTCCGGCCGGTGAGGACAATGCGCGCCTCCTGCAAATCCGCCCCGGCGACTGCTGCCTCGTCCTCAACCGCAAGACCTGGACGGGACCGGTCGTCGCCACCGTCAACACGCTGACCTATGTCGGCAGCCGCTATTCGCTCGGCAGCCGCTACCTGCACGGCAGCAAAATAAACCCCCCCCTACCGCAGGAACCTCATTACGCCGCCCACCCCCCCCACCGCCGCAAACACGACCCGACCCAAAGCCCGCAACTGGGGTGTATCGGCCGATCGGCCCAGCCTCGATGCACAACGTTATCCACAGGCTGTGTGGATAAGCGGGAAAATGCTTTACGGACGCTGACTTGCGAATTTTTTGTGACAGCGGGCGCAACATTCGTGCACACCCACGCACGAGCGTGCGGCGCGGCGGTGCGGGCTAGACTGGCGCATGCCCGCGCCGCCGACCCCCGTCTGGACCGTCGCCCTGCCCGTGCCGCT
>CAMLOC010000490.1 GCA_946481465.1 uncultured Shinella sp.
TCGCGCCCGCGCCAATGCGCGTCATGTCGAGCAGGTTGGCAATGAAGCGGTTCAGCCGCTCGGATTCGTCCAGGACAGTCGACAGAAGCTCGCGCCGCGCCACTTCGTCAAGCTGGGCGCCAAGATTCTTCAACATGTCGGCCGAGCCCATTATGGCAGCAAGCGGCGTCTTGAGGTCGTGCGAGATGGAGGTCAGGAGCGCGCCGCGCAGCCGGTTCGTCTCGGCGGCGAGCCTGGCACCATCGACATCGGAAACGAGTTGCACACGCTCGATGGCAAGCGCCGCCTGATCCGAAAGCGCGTCGAACAGGCGCTGCTGTTCGGGCGTCAGGAGAGGCCCCTGCTTGTCGTTGTCGAGGCCGATGACGCCGACCGCCTCGCGACCGGTGCGCAGCGGAAGATAGAGGCGCTTTGCGCCCGGCAGCGTATCGGCGCCGCGACCGGCCGGGCGATTGTGCTCCCAGGCCCAATTGGCCGCGGCGATATCGGCATCGACAAGCGTGTCGTCGGGCGGATAGCCGGCCTTGACGGCAACCGCCCCCGCCTCCGGCAGCAGGATGACGACCCTTACCTTGAGCATGGATGCGATCTGGAAGGCGGTGGCCCACAGCACATCGTCCAACGTGCCGGTGCCGGCGAGTTTCTTAGAGAAGAGGTAGAGGTCTTCCGTCATGCGCGCCCGCTGACGGGCAGCGGCGGCCTGCCGGTGGACGGCTGCCGTCAGGTTCGAGGCGACGAGCGCGACGCCGAAATAGAAGAACAGCGCCACCAGGCTTTCCGGATCGCGCACCGTGAAGGTGTAGCGTGGTTCCAGGAAGAAGAAATTGAACGACAGCGCGCCGAGGACCGACGCGAAAAGCCCCGAGCCGAGGCCCCCACGCACCGAGGCCGCCAGCACTGCCATGAGGAAGACGAGTGCCAGGTTCTGCACGTCGAGCGTCTGGTCGAGCGCGATGCCGGCGAGGATCGCCAGCAGCACGAAGACCAGACTGAGCAGGTAGGGCCTGGCCCGGAACGGTTGCGGCGCCGAGGCGCTCTTTACGCCCTGCCGCGGCTCGCCCGCCTTCGCATCACCGGAAATGACGTGCACGCTGATATCACCGGCGTAGCGGATCAGGTCGTGGGTGACGGAGCCCTGCCAGAACTGCCGCCAGCGTGACCGGCTCGGACGACCGACGACGATATGGGTGAAATTGTTGGCATTTGCGTAGGCAATGATCTCGCGCGACGGCGAAAGCGCCGGCAGCGTCACCGTCTCGGCGCCGAGCTGTTCGGCAAGCCGCATAGTAGCGGCGAGCCGGTCCTTGTCCTCTTCCGACAGGGCCGCCGAATGCGGCGTTTCGAGGTGCAGCGCCGCCCAGGGTGCGCGAAGCCGATCGGCCTGGCGGCGGGCATAGCGCACCAGGCTCGCGCCCTTGCTGCCGTGGTCGAGGCAGACCAGCAGGCGCTCGCCGGCTGCCCATGGGCCGGAAATGGCGTGCGCCTGCATGTGGTTGAGCAACTGGTCGTCGACCCGCTGGGCGGTGCGCCGTAGCGCCAACTCGCGCAGCGCCGTCAGGTTGCCCGGCGAAAAATAGTTCTCGATCGCGCGCTGGGCCGTCTTCGGCACATAGACCTTGCCGTCCGCCAGCCGTTTGATCAGGTCCTCAGGCGTGATGTCGATGATCACAATGTCATCAGCACGGTCGACGATCGAGTCCGGTACGGTCTCGCGCACGCGGATGCGGGTGATCTGTGCCACGATGTCGTTGAGACTTTCCACATGCTGGATGTTGAGCGTGGAATAGACGTCGATGCCGCGCGACAAGAGTTCCTGCACATCGAGATAGCGCTTGGGGTGCCGGCTGCCGAAAGCATTGGTGTGGGCAAGCTCGTCGACGAGCACGAGCGCCGGCCGGCGTGCGAGGATGGCGTCGATATCCATTTCCTCGAGCTGCTGCCCGCGGTAGTCAATCTTCCGGCGGGCAATGACCTCGAAGCCCTCCACGAGGGCTTCCGTCTCCGCGCGGCCATGGGTCTCAACGACACCGATGATGACGTCCACGCCGTCCGCCTGCCGTGCCCGGCCGGACATCAGCATCTCGTAGGTCTTGCCGACACCGGGTGCGGCGCCGAGGAAAATCTTGAGGCGCCCACGGCTTTCCCGCTCCGCGCGGTCGAGGAGCGCGTCCGGCGATGGCCTGCTGGCGATCTCGCGATTATCGTCGGGCATCAACATCCACCTGTGATCCCCGATCAGCCGTATGGTAGATCGGGGACACTCATTTCGGGTTACGAGCGGCTTGCGTCAAGCGCCATGTTGAGGCGCAGGACATTCACTACCGGTTCGCCGAGAAAACCCAGTTCTCGCCCCTCGACATGCGTATCGACGAGCGCGCGCACCGCGGTTTCTTCCATCGCACGCGCCTTGGCAACGCGCGCGACCTGGAAATAGGCCGCTTCCGGCGAGATATGCGGATCGAGGCCGCTGCCGGACGCGGTGACAAGATCGGCCGGCACCGCGGCATTCGGGTTGCTCGCCTTTGCGGCCTCGTAGTCGGCCTTCACCCGGTCGATCAGCTTGCCGCTGGTCGGGCCGAGATTGGAGCCTGAGGAACCGGCGGCGTTATAGCCGTCACCCGCCGCCGAGGGGCGGCCGTGGAAGTACCCCTCGCCGGTGAAAGCCTGGCCGATGAGGGCAGAGCCCACCACGTGGCCGTCCTTCTCGATCAGGCTGCCGTTCGCCTGGCCGGGGAAGACGGCCTGCGCGAAGCCGGTCATCGTGGCGGGATAGATGAGGCCGGTAATGGCCGTGGTGGCGAGGATCATGACGATTGCCGGACGCAATTGCTTGAACATTTTTCCGTTCCTTATGCGAGGCCGAGGGCGGTGATGGCGACGTCGATCGCCTTGATGCCGATGAAGGGCACGACGATGCCGCCGAGGCCGTAGAGGAGAAGGTTGCGGGAGAGCAGCGCGCCGGCACCGACCGCGCGGTACTTCACGCCCCGGAGCGACAGCGGGATCAGCGCGACGATGATCAGCGCATTGAAGATGATCGCCGAAAGAATGGCCGACTGCGGGGTCGAAAGGCCCATGACGTTCAGCACGCCGAGCTGCGGGTAGAAGGCGAGGAACATGGCCGGGATGATCGCGAAATACTTCGCGATGTCGTTGGCGATGGAGAACGTCGTCAGCGCGCCGCGCGTCATCAGCAGCTGCTTGCCGATCTCGACGATCTCGATCAGCTTGGTCGGATCGCTGTCGAGGTCGACCATGTTGCCGGCCTCGCGGGCGGCGACCGTACCGGTGTTCATGGCCACGCCCACATCCGCCTGGGCGAGCGCCGGGGCGTCGTTGGTGCCGTCGCCGCACATGGCGACGAGTTTGCCCTTGGCCTGCTCCTCGCGGATGAGCTGCAGCTTGTTCTCCGGTGTCGCCTGGGCGAGGAAGTCGTCCACGCCGGCTTCCGCGGCGATGGCGGCCGCCGTCATCGGGTTGTCGCCGGTGATCATCACCGTGCGAATACCCATGCGGCGTAATTCGGCGAAACGCTCACGAATGCCGCCCTTGACGATGTCTTTCAGCTGGACGATGCCGAGCTTGCCATCGCGCGCAACCGCCAGCGGCGTGCCGCCGGACTTGGCGATCTCCTCGGCGATGGCCTGAAGTTCGCGCACCACGTCGGACGGCACGCCGGAGCCGGCATGGATGAGAACCGCGTCGACCGCACCCTTGCGGATCTGCGATCCCTCGAGATCGATACCGCTCATACGGGTCTGCGCCGTGAAGGGCACGAAGCTTGCGTGGAGGCTCGCCATGTCGCGGCCGCGGATGCTGTACTTCTCCTTGGCGAGCACGACGATGGAGCGTCCCTCGGGCGTCTCGTCGGCCAGCGAGGCGAGCTGCGCGGCATCGGCGAGGTCCTGTTCGCAAACGCCATGCACCGGCTTGAAGGCGGTCGCCTGACGGTTACCGAG
>CAMLOC010000491.1 GCA_946481465.1 uncultured Shinella sp.
GAGGCGGGCGGTGGAACGAGGCCGCCGCTGCTCGAAAGCAGGTATTCGTCCATCATCGCAACGACGAGGCGTGAGCAGTCGACAGGGGCGGCGGCAAGCTGGCGCTCCAGCGCCTCATAGACCGGCATGGGGCTGCGTCCGCCCGGGCAGCCGAGCACATAGGGCCGACCGGCGGCGTTGGCGGCGCGAAGCTCCGCAAGGATGCGGCCGGCAAGGTGCTCGCCGATCGCCTCGGGCGTATCGTGGGTCACGGTCTTCATCGGCCGACCCGTCCGTCGAGGAGGGCCGAGACGAAGGCGAAATTGCGCGCGGCGATCGTCTCCGGCGTCTCGGGATGCTTCGGCGCAAGATCCTGCTCGACGACCAGCGGGCCGTCATAGCCGCTTGCGAGCAGCGCCTGCATGAAATCGGCGATATCGACAACGCCGCGGTCGAGGTCGGTCATAATTCCGTCTTCGAAGGCGCGGTCGCAATGGATGTTCTCGGCCAGCACTTTCTCGCGGAAGGCGCCGTCGACATTCTTGAGGTGGATGGCATTGATGCGCGCCTTGTGGCGCAGGAAGAAGGTTTTGGGATCGGCCTTCCAATAGGCGTGATGGCCGGTGTCGAGGCAGAGGCCGACGAGGTCGGGATCAGTTTCCGCCAACAACCGCTCGATCTGCGGTTCATGTTCTACACAAGTGCCGACATGGGGGTGGAAGCTGAACTGCAATCCATGCTCCCGCGCGATGCGGGCGGCCCGCACAGTCAAGTCGATGACGCTGCGCCATCCGGCCTCGTCGACCACGCCCATCTGGTCCTTGGGATAGAATTCGGACTCGTCCATCAGGATGAAATGCGTGCCGCCGACGGCCGAGAGCAGCGTGCAGATCTGGCGCGTGCGCTCTTCCAGCGCCGCCGCCGTGGCCGGGTCGGCCAACGTGTGGACATGGGCCGCCGCGACCACGGCAAGGCCGCGGCGGTCCAGTTCGTGCGAAAGCACCGTGGCATCTGTGGAGAAGTAGCCGTAGGGGCCAAGCTCGGTATGCCGGTATCCGGCCGCCACGATGCGATCGAGATAATCGGCCCAGCCGAGGTCGTTGCCCGTGGGCCAGTAGACGCCCCAGCAGCAGGGTGCAATCGCGATATTCACTGTCTTTTCCTTGCTTTGACGGCTCTTACCAGCCGCGCTTCTTCAGCCGCTCGAGATCGTCGCTCACCTTGGCGAGCGCATCGCCTGCGGTTTCCTTGCCGCTGAGGACATTGTGCACGCCGTTGAAGATGCGCTGCGAGACGCGGTTGTAGGAGGCGCCCGTCACCTGCGACGGCCGCGAGGCGCTTTCCGCATAGGCCTTTTCGGCAAAGCGGAGCGACGGGTTCTTCGCCAGGACCTCCTCGTCCTTGTAGAGCGCCTTCAGCGTCGGGCTGTAGCCCTGCATGGCGCGGCGCTTCTGCTCCTTGGCATTGGTGAGGTAGCGCACGAGGCTGACGGCCGCGTCGACGTCGTCGGCATATTTGGAGACGCCGAGCAGGCCCGCACCGTAGCAGCCGCTGGACTTCTCACCCTCGGCGCCGACCGGCAGCGCCATCACGCCGACCTTGCCGAGCAGCGAGGAGCCTTCCGCCTGGCTGGTGCCCCAGACATAGCCCCAGTTGCGATGGAAGATGGAATTGCCGGCCTCGAAGACGCCGCGCGAACCTTCCTCGTCATAATTGAGCACGCCTTCCGGGCTGATACCGCCGATCCAGGAGCGGGCGAGGTCGAGCGCCTCGACAGCCTTGGGATTGTTGGCGGTGATCGTGCCGTCGGGCGAGATGAAGGTGCCGCCGCCGTAGGAGGCAACCCATTCGAGCGCGTCGCAGGTCAGCCCCTCATAGGCGCGGCCCTGCCAGACATAGCCCCACATGTCCTTGCTGCCGGCGGCGCGTTCCTGTTCCTGGATGGATTTAGCCGTCTCGGTCAGTTCCTTCCAGGTCTTCGGCTCGGCCTTGCCGTATTTCTCGAGCAGGTCCTTGCGGTAGAACAGCAGGCCGGCATCGATGAACCACGGCATGGCCAGCAGCTTGTTGTCGATGGTCGAGTCGGCAAGCGCAGCCTCGAAATGCTCGGAAAGCTCTTCGGCCGGCACCTTCTCCTTCAGGTCGACGAGATGGGCGGCGAGGGCGCCGACCCAGATATTGTCGAGCGTCAGAACGTCGATATCGCCCGACTTGCCGGCGAGAAGCTGCTGGTAGAGCGGCAGCGCCTCTCCCCAGTTCGCAGGCATCTTGTTGATCTTGACCGTGTTGCCGGTCTCCTTCGCCCAGGCCTCGGAGGCCGACTGGCAAAGCTCGAGCTCGGCGCCGGCCGAACTGCAGAAGATCGAAACCTCCGCCGCTGCCGCCGAGCCAACCCACAGGACCGCGCCGACAAGCGCCGTCGTTCTCAGAAATCCATTCAGCTGCACTGTGTTTCCTCCCACACTGCGTTAAGCACGAAGCAATTACTATACCGTCTGGACGGTTTAGTAAATAGCGAAAACGGCAGCATCCACCCCCTGGATCGTGTCGCTTCCCCGTCCCGGATATGCTACTCCCGATTCCGTCATTAACGGCCGTTTGGAAGGTAAAGCCGATGAGGAAACTCGCCCTGATCTCCATGACTCTGGCTCTCCCGGCGGTCGCCCATGCCGAGACGATCGCCCCGAAAGTGCTGGTGATCACCATGTTCGGCGAGGAAACCAAGCCGTGGCTCGAAAACCTGAAGCTGCCGCAGCGCATCGCGGTGCCGGGTCTTGCGAGCGCCGCACCCGACGTCGCCTGCAACGACGACCTCTGCGTCATGACGACCACGATGGGCTTCGCCAACGCCGCCGCGTCCACGGCCGCCGTCGCGCTCTCGGACAAGCTCGACCTGTCGAAGACCTATTTCATCGTGGCAGGCATCGCCGGCATCGATCCTTCCAAGGGCACGCTCGGCTCGGCGGCCTGGGCCGACTATGTGGTCGATGGCGGGCTTTTCCACCGCATGGCCAAGTCCGAGGTGCCGGCGGAATGGAAGTCGACGGTGGTCGAGCTTGGCGCGGGCGCGCCGGGTGAAAAGCAGGCCTGGGGCGCAGGCACCGAGGTCTACGAGATGAACAGGCCGCTGCTTGACGCAGCCCTCGCCGCAAGCCGGAACGTGGAGCTTGCCGACGGCGAGACGGCCGCCGCCTACCGTGCGCTCTACGCCCAGCCCGCCGCCAAGGCGAAACCGGCGGTCACCAGTTGCACGACCGTTTCCGCCGACACCTACTGGCACGGCGAGGCGATTGCGACGGAACTGGCCGAACACGCGAAGGTACTGACCGAAGGCAAGGCGGACTACTGCACCAGCCAGATGGAAGACAACGCCACGCTCGCGGCACTCCGCCGCGCGGCGGATGCCGGCCGCCTCGACTTCAACCGCATCGCCGTGCTGCGCACCGCTTCCAACTTCGACCGCCCGCATGACGGCCAGAACACGGCCGAATCCCTCGGCGCGAAGTCCGGCGGCTTCGGCCCCGCAACGCAGAACGCCTTCCTCGCCGGCAACGCTCTCGCACAGGACATCATCACCCATTGGGATCGCTACGAGGCGGGGCTGAAGAAGTAATATCGCAGGCAGCCAACCTGCAAAGGTTCCGGTCAAAGAGTCCTACCCCCAGGTCTCGGGAGGAAAGGGGTAGGGCCGCCAACCGGGGGATCAATTCCGGATGAAGAGCTTTGCAGCTCTGGTATCACGGCGTCTCTGGACCAGCACTTCAAACATAAAGCCACCCTGATCAGCTGCGCGCCACAGAAAGTGCCGTAATCTCAGGCGGAAAGCGATCCGAGCCTGTGGGTGAACTTGGCGCGATCCTGCTGTTGGCTGATGCAGACGACAAAAAACCCCGCAGCTTTGGCCACGGGGTTTATTCGACAATGCTGGTTGCGGGGGCAGGATTTGAACCTGCGGCCTTCAGGTTATGAGCCTGACGAGC
>CAMLOC010000492.1 GCA_946481465.1 uncultured Shinella sp.
GCTACTGGCCGTCGCTGATCCTGGCGCCCGTCATCGTCGGCCTTGCCGGCGCGGTCATCGAGCGGCTGATGCTGAGCCGGCTCTACGATCTCGATCCGCTCTACGGCCTGCTCTTCACCTTCGGAATGGCGCTGACGATCGAGGGGACGTTCCGCTATCTCTACGGCGTTTCCGGCCAGCCCTATGCGGCGCCGCCCCTGCTTTCGGGCGGCACCAATCTCGGCTTCATGTTCCTGCCGAACTATCGCGGCTGGGTCGTCGTCGTCTCGCTGCTCGCCTGCCTTGGAACCTGGCTTCTGATCGAGAAGACCAAGCTCGGCTCCTACCTGCGCGCCGCGACAGAAAATCCCGTGCTTGTGCAGGCCTTCGGCGTCAACGTGCCGCTGCTCCTGACCCTCACCTATGCGCTCGGCGCGGGGCTCGCCGCCTTTGCCGGCGTGCTGGCGGCGCCGGTCTACCAGGTCTCGCCGCTGATGGGCACGAACCTCATCATCGTCGTCTTCGCGGTGGTCGTCGTCGGCGGTATGGGCTCCATCATGGGGGCGATCGTGACGGGCTACATGCTCGGCATCGCCGAGGGCCTGACCAAGGTCTTCTACCCGGAGGCCTCCAACATCGTTGTCTTTGTAATCATGGCGATCGTGCTTCTGCTGCGGCCCGCCGGCCTGTTCGGAAGGGATGCGTGACATGGTGGAACTTTCCGAGAAAATGGCGACGAACGACCGGCCGCAGCGCACCGCCCCGATGCTCCAGGTGGCATTGCTCGTGGTGGCGGTGGGGTGCCTTGCCGCAGCCCCGCTGTTCCTCTACCCGATCTTCCTGATGAAGCTCCTGTGCTTCGCGCTCTTCGCCTGCGCCTTCAACCTGTTGCTCGGCTATACGGGCCTGCTCTCCTTCGGCCACGCCACCTTCTTCGGCGGGGCGGCCTACTTCACCGCGCATGCGATGAAGACCTGGGGCGTCACCCCCGAGGCCGGCATCCTCATCGGCGTGGCGGGCGCCGCGTTGCTCGGCCTCGTCGTCGGGTTCTTCGCCATCCGCCGGCAGGGCATCTATTTCGCGATGATCACGCTGGCGCTCGGGCAGATGTTCTACTTCTTCTGCCTGCAGGCGACCTTCACCCACGGTGAAGACGGCATCCAGTCGGTGCCGCGCGGCCACCTGTTCGGCCTGATCGACCTCAACCGGCCGACCAGCATGTATTATTTCGTCCTCGTCGTCTTCCTGATCGGCATGGCGATCATCTGGCGCTTCGTCAATTCGCCCTTCGGCATGATCCTCAAGTCGATCCGGGAGAACGAGCAGCGCGCAATCTCGCTCGGCTACTCGGTCGGCAGCTACAAGCTCGGCGCCTTCGTCATGTCGGCGGCGCTGACGGGCCTTGCCGGCGGCCTCAAGGCCCTGGTGTTCCAGTTCGCCACGCTCACCGATGTCGGCTGGCAGATGTCGGGCGAGGTGATCCTGATGACGCTGCTCGGCGGTATCGGCACGATGGTCGGGCCGGTGGTCGGCGCCGGACTGGTCGTGACGTTGCAGAACTACCTCGCCACGTCCGACTTCCCGGTCACGATCGTCACCGGCATCGTCTTCATGGCCTGCGTGCTGCTCTTCCGTCGCGGCATCGTTGGCGAGTTCTACGCCTCGCGGCTGGGCAGGAAGCTCGGCTTCTAGGCGACCCTGCGCGGCAGGGCGCCGGAGCCGGCCCCCACGAGAAGGAAACGGAGAGACCCCGCGGGCCCAGGCGGCCCGCTGGAAGGATGCTGCTTGGAGTTCGACATGGAACAGTTCGACTATATCATCGTGGGGGCCGGCAGCGCCGGCTGTGTCCTCGCCAACCGGCTGTCGGCGGATCGCGGCAATCGCGTGCTGCTGCTGGAGGCCGGCGGAAGCGACAATTACCACTGGATCCACATCCCGGTCGGCTATCTCTACTGCATCAACAACCCGCGCACCGACTGGTGCTTTTCCACCGAGAAGGAGGCGGGCCTCAACGGCCGGGCGCTGAACTATCCGCGCGGCAAGGTGCTCGGCGGCTGCTCCTCGATCAACGGCATGATCTACATGCGCGGCCAGGCGCGCGACTACGACCTGTGGCGCCAGCTCGGCTGCACCGGCTGGGGCTGGGACGACGTGCTGCCCTATTTCCGCAAGTCGGAGGACTTCTACAAGGGGCCGGGCGACATGCACGGCGCGGGCGGGGAATGGCGCGTGGAGAAGGCGCGCGTGCGCTGGGCGGTGCTGGACGCGTTCCAGAAGGCGGCGGGCGAAGCCGGCATACCCGAGACCGAGGATTTCAACCGCGGCGACAACGAGGGCTCCGGCTATTTCGACGTCAACCAGCGCTCGGGCATCCGCTGGAACACCTCCAAGGCCTTCCTCAGGCCGGCGCACGGCCGATCCAACCTGACGGTCCTCACCAAGGCGCATGCGCGCCGCCTGATCGTCGAGGGCGGCGAGGTCAAGGGCGTCGAGTTCCAGCACGAGGGGATCGTCAAGAAGGCCTATGCGGCGCGCGAGACCGTGCTGAGCGCCGGTGCGATCGGCTCCCCCCATCTTCTCGAACTCTCCGGCATCGGCCGCGGCGCGGTGCTGAAGGAGGCGGGCATCGAGGTCGTCAAGGAGGTGGACGGCGTCGGTGAGAACCTGCAGGACCATCTCCAGCTTCGGCTGGTCTACAAGGTCACCGGCGTGCCCACGCTGAACGAGAAGGCGAGCACGCTCTTCGGCAAGGCGTCGATCGGGCTCGAATATCTGGTGAAGCGCTCCGGCCCCATGGCGATGGCGCCGAGCCAGCTCGGCATCTTCACCCGCTCGGGACCGGACAAGGAGACGCCCGACCTGCAATATCACATCCAGCCGGTATCGCTCGAAAAGTTCGGCGAGGGCGTCCATCCCTTCCCGGCAATGACGGCCAGCGTGTGCAACCTGCGCCCCGACAGCCGCGGTTCGGTGCATGTCAGGGGGCCGGACTTCGCGCTCCAGCCGCAGATCCGCCCGAACTATCTCAGCGAGCAGAGCGATCGCGACGTGGCCGTCAGCGCCATCCGCCTGACGCGCCGCATCGTGCAGCAGCCGTCCTTCGCCCGTTTCCGGCCGGTGGAATACAAGCCTGGCCCCGCCTTCGAAACCGACGCGGACCTCGAACGGGCGGCGGGCGACATCGGCACGACGATTTTCCATCCGACCGGCACCTGCCGGATGGGGGCGGACCCCGAAAGCGTCGTCGATCCGCACCTGAAGCTGCGGGCGCTCGGCCGGCTTCGCATCGCCGATGCCTCCGTCATGCCGCGCATCACCTCCGGCAACACCAATTCGCCGACGATCATGATCGCGGAGAAGGCCGCCGCGATGATCCTGGCGGAGCGGTGATCCGGCCGCCGCAACCCCACCCGTCGCCACGAAGGACGAACAGCATGGCAAATGTCGCATTCATCGGTCTGGGCAATATGGGCGGCCCGATGGCCGCAAATCTCGTCAAGGCCGGACACGCCGTCTCCGGCTTCGACCTGTCCGAACCCTCGCTCGCCGCCGCCGCGAAGGCCGGCGTCACGCCGTTCGCCACCCTGGCCGAGGCCGTGCGCGGCGCCGACATCGTGATCACCATGCTGCCGAAGGGCCAGCATGTCGTTGCCGTCTGGAAGGAACTGGCCGGCCTCGTTGCCGCCGGCACCCTCCAGATCGATTGCTCGACCGTGGACGTGGCAAGCGCGCGCAGCGTGCATGACATCGCCCGGGCGGCGGGGTGCCCCTCGCTGGATGCGCCGGTTTCGGGCGGCACGGGCGGGGCCGCCGCCGGCACGCTCACCTTCATGGTGGGCGGCACGCCCGAGGCCTTCGCCGCCGCCGGGCCATTGCTGGAGGCGATGGGCAAAAAAATCGTGCATTGCGGGTCCGATGGCGCGGGCCAGGCCGCGAAGATCTGCAACAACATGATCCTCGGCATTTC
>CAMLOC010000493.1 GCA_946481465.1 uncultured Shinella sp.
CCTTGGCCGTGAGGTCTCCGAAGACGCTGAGGTTGGACGTCATGAAGTCGACGTCCTGGCGCGGCTGGGCGACGAACATGCCTTTTCGCGGCATCTTGATGACGTGGCCCTCGGCGGCCAGGGCCCCGAGCGCCGCCCGCACGACGGGCTTCGACACGTCGAAGATCTCGCAAAGCGCGCTCTCGGACGGCATGCGGGAATTGGGCCGCAGCTTCTCCGAGGCGATCGCATCCTGGATACGGTTCTTGAGCTGCACCCAGAGCGGTGCGGTCTCGCTGCGATCCAGCGTATTGAGGGCGATGGACTGAAAGGCATCGTTCGCGCTGTCGTCGAGGTCGTCATAGCGCGGGCGGCCACGCATCCGGGGCTTCAAGGTTTCCATGTACGCACATTTCTGATTACATCTAGAAATTTACATTCTTGCGCTTTGCTGCGTTCGTCAAGTTGCGGGACCCGTCTTGCGGGATAGGCAGAAAGACGAAGGGCCGCGTCGCCGCGGCCCTTCGCATCGAGGTCGTTGCCCGTCAATGGGGCGCTTCCTCCCATTTGTCCTTGTAGGTTTCCCGGGCGAGGAACGTGCACCCCGTACTGATGACACCCAGAATGAAGACGTAGATGATCACGCCGGTGGGCTCGCCGTCATAGGCGGCCAGAAGCGCCGTTGCGATGAGCGGGGCAATCCCGCCGGACAGCACGGCGCCGACCTGGTAGCCGATCGATGCGCCGCTGAGGCGGACCTTCGTGCCGTACAGTTCCGAGAAGTAGACCGCCTGCGGGCCGTAGAGCGAGTCGTGCAGCACGTTGAGGCCGATGACGATCGCCACGGTCAAAAGGAAAATCGACCCGCTCTGCGCCATCGAGAAGAACGGCACGATGAACAGGGTCGAGGCGATGCACCCGAACAGGTAGACCGGCTTGCGGCCGACCTTGTCCGTCAGCCACGACCAGAGCGGCAGGGTGACGAAGCCGACGACGGACGAGATGACGACGGCATTCAGCCCCACCTGGCGATCGAAACCGAGCGAGTTCACGATGTAGGACAGCATGAACACGCTGTAGAGGTAGAAGACGGCATTCTGCAGGAACTTCATGCCGATCGTCAGGAGCAGGATCCGCCACTGGCCCCGCACGACATCGACCACCGGGCGCTCGGCCTGCTGGTTGCTCTGTTTCACCGCCTCGAAGGCCGGCGATTCGCTGACGCTCGAGCGGATGTAGACGCCGACCACGATGAGGGCCGCGCTGAACAGGAACGGCACGCGCCATCCCCAGGACAGGAAGGCCTCGTTGTCCATCGAGCCCGAGGCGATCGCGACGGCGACCGTCGACAGGAGCAGGCCCGCCGGAACGCCGAGCTGCGGGAAGCTGCCGTAAAGGCCCCGCTTTCCGGCCGGCGCGTGTTCGACGGCCATCACCACCGCCGCGCCCCATTCCCCGCCGACGGCAAACCCCTGCGCGATGCGAAGGAAGCACAGGATGACCGCGGCCCAGATGCCGATCTGCTCATAGCTGGGTATGAGCCCGATCAGGACCGTGCTCACCCCCATGACCAGGAGGCTCAGCATCAGCATGGCCTTGCGGCCGATCCTGTCGCCGTAATGCCCGGCGATGACGCCGCCGATCGGGCGCGCCACGAAGCCGACCGCATAGGTGGCGAAAGCCACCAGCGTGCCGACATAGGGATCATAGGAGGGAAAGAAGACATAGGGAAACACGAGCGCCGCGCATGTCCCGTAGAGATAGTAGTCGTACCATTCGATGGCTGTCCCGATGAAGCTCGCGGCCGCAACCTTGCGATGCTCCCTGGTCAGTCCCTTGGCCGGCGCGGCCGCTGCTGCACTGTAAGTCATAGCTCCTCCCACAGAGTTGGCCCGCATGACGCCACGATCCGGCGGCACCTGCAGACGCAGGCGCCTCCTCCCCGGATTTCCGTGGATGCTGCATGTCGGGACGATGACGGTAACGATCGACTCAAGTACCGACCGTTCGGTACAATCTGCTGCTCGCCCCGAGAGGTGTCAAGGCTTATTCTGCAAAACCGGGGCCTCTTCCCTCTATCCCCTCAGTCGCCGCAGCCTCGAACCGGACATGGCAGTCCCGCCGCCGGCCAAAGCAGCCACGGGAAACAAAGCAAAGGTCGAGGGATCACCGCTCCAGGCAGATCGCGACGCCGAGGCCGCCGCCGATGCACAGGGATGCGAGGCCGCGCCGGGCGTTCCGCTTCTTCATCTCGTGCAGCAGCGTCACGACGATGCGGCAACCGGAGCCTGCAAGGGGATGACCCAGCGCGATGGCGCCGCCATTGACGTTGATCCGGTCCGGATCCCAACCCATTTCACGATTGACCGCGATGGCCTGCGCGGCGAAAGCCTCGTTGATCTCCATCAGGTCGAGGTCGTCCGCATGCCAACCGGCCTTCGCCAGCGCCGCGCGCGAGGCGGCGACCGGGCCGAGGCCCATGTCCATCGGCTCGACGCCCGCGGACGCGTAGGATGCGATACGCGCGAGCGGCTCCAGCCCGAGCGCCGCGGCCCGCTCGCCCGACATGACGAGGACCGCGGAGGCCCCGTCGTTGAGGCCGGAGGAATTGCCCGCCGTCACCGTGCCCGCCGGATCGAAAACCGGCCGCAGGCGCGCGAGCTTTTCCAGGTCCGCCCCGGGATTGGGATGCTCGTCGGCGGATATCGTCACATCGCCGCGGCGCGTGGAAAAGGTGACGGGCACGATCTCCGCCGCAAACCGGCCGACCTCGACGGCGGAGGATGCCTTCTGCTGGGAGGCGAGCGCGAAGCGATCCTGCTCGTCGCGGCGCACCTGATAGCGATTGGCCAGATGCTCGGCCGTCACGCCCATATGCACGTCGTGAAAGGCGTCCCAGAGGCCGTCGACCACCATGGAATCCTTGACAGTCGTATCCCCCATGCGCACGCCGTCGCGCAGGCCGTAGAGGAGATGCGGCGCCCGGCTCATGCTGTCCTGCCCGCCCGCAACGACGATCTGCGCATCGCCGCACCGGATGGCCTGGGCCGCGAGATGAATGGATTTCTGGCCGGCGCCACAGACCTTGTTGACGGTCATCGCCGGCACGTTCACGGGAATTCCGGCGGCAAGCGCGGCCTGGCGAGCGGGATTCTGGCCGGCGCCGCCGGTCAGGACCTGCCCCATGATGATCTCGTCGACATCTGCGCCCTCGAGACGGGCATCCTCCAGCAGGGCCGTCATGACCGACGCGCCGAGCGCGGCCGCGGACTGCGAGGAAAGGCCGCCGTTCAGCCTGCCGATGGGGGTGCGCCGCGCGGCGGTGATGACGATTTCCCGTTCCATGTCCTATCCCTTCCCCGCCGCCCGCAGGGTAATGCCGGCGAAATCCTCGGCGATGGCATCGATTGCCATGGCGCCATCGCCCTTGATCCACAGGAAGCTGTAGAAATACATGCCGAGGATCGCCTTGACCTCGATCTTCGACATCACGCGCAACACGCCCTGCCGCGCGCCGTCCTGGAAGACGCGCATCCAGATGTCCTGGTAGTCGGCGTGGAGGCCCAGCACGCCTTTGCGCTTGGCGTCGTTGAGGGCGTGCACCTCGCGGAAGCAGACGGTCATTTCCGGCCGGCTTGCGAACATGATCTCCATGAAGCTGTGGCTGAGCGCGCGGATGCGCTCGGGGACGCTCGCACCGCTGATCTCGATGGTGCGCGCCGCGTTGATCAACTCCACCATGTAGACGGTCATGATGTCGAAGAGCAGGTCTTCCTTGGACTTGATGTGGTAGTAGAGGGCCCCCTTGCCGAAGCCCGCGACATCGCCGACCTCGCTGATGCCCACGCTGCCATAGCCCTTGTCCGCGAAAAGCTTCGCGGCCACTTCCATGATCATCCGCTTGCTTTCGGAAAGCTCATCCGGCCGCGGCGTGCCCAAAATCTCGTCCATT
>CAMLOC010000494.1 GCA_946481465.1 uncultured Shinella sp.
TTGAACGGCGCCATGCCCTTGCGGGCAAGCTCGTCGGCGCGCTCGTTCTCCGGGTGGCCGGCATGGCCCTTGACCCAGTGCCATTCCACCTTGTGGCGCAGGCGTTCGGCATCCAGCGCCTGCCAGAGGTCGCCGTTCTTCACCGGCTTCTTGTCGGCGGTCTTCCAGCCGTTCTTCTTCCAGCCGAAGATCCATTTCGAAATGCCGTCCATGACGTATTTCGAATCCGTGTAGAGATCGACCTCGCAGGGCGTCTTGAGGGCGGAAAGGGCCGAGAGGGCGGCCGTCAGCTCCATGCGGTTGTTGGTGGTCTCCGCTTCGCCGCCGCACATGTCCTTCTCGACCTCACCGTAGCGCAGCACCGCGCCCCAGCCGCCGGGACCGGGATTGCCCGAGCAGGCGCCGTCCGTGAAGATATCGACATGCTTCATCGCGGCAGACCGTATTCCGCGGGGTTTCCGATCTGGCGGTGGAAGCGCAGCTTGCGCAGGTATTCCAGCGGGTCCTTCTTGACGACCAGCGCGCCGGGCGGCGTCATCAGCCAGTCGTAGAGCCGCGTCAGGAAGAAGCGCAGCGCCGAGCCGCGCGCCAGCAGCGGCAGGGCGGCAGCCTCCGCAGGAGACAGCGGGCGCACGCTCTCGTAGCCTTCCAGCAGCGCCATGCCCTTGGTCAGGTTGAACGCGCCGTCCTTCTCGAAGCACCAGGCATTGAGGCAGATGGCGACGTCGTAGACGAGCAGGTCGTTGCAGGCGAAGTAGAAGTCGATCAGCCCCGACAGCGTGTCGCCGATGAAGAAGACATTGTCCTGGAAGAGATCCGCATGGATGACGCCCGACGGCAGGTCCTTCGGCCAGTTCGCCTCCAGGAAGGCGAGTTCGCCGGCAATCTCGTCCTGCAGCCCCTTCTCCACTTCGTCGGCCCGGTCCGCGGATTTCTCCCACAGCGGCCGCCAGCCGCCGACGGAGAGCGCGTTCGCGCGGGTGATCTCGAAGCCCTCGCCGGCCAGGTGCATCTCGGCCAGCGCACGGCCGACCTCGCGGCAATGCTTCGCCGCAGGCTTGCGCAGCCACATGCCTTCGAGGAACGAGATCATCGCGGCGGGGCGGCCCGACAGTTCGCCGAACAGCGCGCCGTCATTGCGCGGCAGCGGCAGCGGGCAGGACAGCCCCCGTTCGGCGAGATGGTGCATCAGGCCGAGGAAGAACGGCAGGTCGCCCGGATCGACGCGCTTTTCGTAGAGCGTCAGGATGAAGGCGCCCTTCGTGGTGTGCAGCAGGAAGTTGGAATTCTCCACGCCCTCGGCGATGCCCTTGTAGGAGAGCAGCGTGCCCGCGTCATAGGCGGTCAGGAAACGGGACAGATCGTCTTCGGTGATATCGGTATAGACGGCCACGGCGGGTCTCAGATTTGTGGGGTGGAATCAATTGACGAACGAGCGGGTTGTTGCCCCTCACCTGCCTGCCGGCATCCTCTCCCCGCAGGCGGGGCGAGGAACGCTGGGCGCGCCGTCCTGCCCCTTCGCCCCGCTTGCGGGGAGAAGGTCCCGGCAGGGGGATGAGGGGCAATCCGCGGCAGGACCTGCACCACCCTATTCCCCATTGACGAAGGCCATGTCGGCGGGCGTGAGTTCGATGGCGCGCAGTTCGCGGTTGACGAGGAAGTGCTCGTTCTCCTCGACCGTGTCGGCAAGTTCCACGACGGCATTGTAGCGTGCGCGGAAAGCCTCGATGATCTCGTTGACGATGACCTCGGGCGCCGAGGCGCCGGCCGAGAGGCCGACGGTGCGGATGTCGCCGATGGTCTCCCAGTCGATCTCGGCGGCGCGCTGGACGAGCACGGATTTCGTCGCCCCGGCGCGAAGCGCCACTTCGACGAGGCGCTTGGAATTGGACGAGTTCGGCGCGCCGACGATGAGGAAGAGGTCGCAGCCGGGCGCCGCCTGCTTCACGGCCTCCTGCCGGTTGGTGGTGGCGTAGCAGATCGAATCGGCGGCCGGCGCGGTAAGGTTCGGGAAGCGCTCGTGCAGGCGCTTGATGACGCCGGCCGTGTCGTCCACCGAGAGCGTCGTCTGGGTGACGAAGCCGAGATTGTCCGGATCCGGCGGCACGTATCTGTCGGCGTCCTCGACGGTCTCGACCAGCGAGACGGAGCCCTCCGGCAGTTGGCCCATCGTGCCAATCACCTCGGGATGGCCGGCATGGCCGATCAGCACGACATGGCGGCCGAGGCGCTGGTGGCGCATCGCCTGCTTGTGCACCTTGGAGACCAGCGGGCAGGTGGCATCGAGATAGAAGAGGTTGCGCGCCTCGGCATCCGCCGGGACCGATTTCGGCACGCCATGGGCGGAGAAGACGACCGGCTGCTGGCGATGCTCTTCCGGGATCTCGTCGAGTTCCTCCACGAAGATCGCGCCCTTGGCCTCCAGGCCCTCGACGACATAGCGGTTGTGCACGATCTCGTGGCGCACATAGACCGGCGCGCCATAGGCCTTCAGCGCCAGGACGACGATCTGGATGGCGCGGTCGACGCCGGCGCAGAAGCCGCGCGGGCCGCACAGCCTGATGGTCAAGTCCGGTCGGGTATCAATCATGCGTATCAGTATCCGGCGATGGTCGGGAGCCTTGCGCCCCATATAGGCCGGCGAGCGCCGCCGCGCCAAGCGAAAACAGCGTGATCGCGCGCTTTCAGGCGCCCTTGCGCCGCAGCACGGCAAAGAGGCCGACGCCGGCAAGCGCCGCCGCGAGGCCATACCAGGTAACGGCATATTGCAGGTGGTTGTTCGGCAGGTCGAACTGGGTGACGGCGCCGATCGGCAGGCCCTTGGGGTTCGGCGCATCGCCCGCATCGACGAAGAACGGCACCAGCCTGTCGGCAGCAATGCCGGTACTCGCCGCCATCGCATCGAGGTCCTTCCAGTAGAAGATGTTCTTGACGAGATCGTTTTCCGGCACGATGGAAGACGGCTTTTCGGCAAGGCGGGCGCGGGCAAGGCCCGTCACCCTCTGCACGCCGGTCAATTGGCCCTGCTTGCGCATTTCCGGCTCCTTTGCCTCGAAGGGCGTGAAACCCCGGTTGACGAAGAGGAAGCGGCCGTCGGCAAGCCGGAGCGGGGTATAGACGTGATAGCCGGTGCGGCCGCGCCAGGTGGCGAAGAAGTGGCGCTCCTTGTTGTTGGCGAAGGTGCCGGAGACCGTCACCGGGCGGTATTCGATATCCTCGCCCCGTTTCACCATCGCCTCGATATCGGCGAGCGCCACCGGCGCGGCGACGCGGCGGGCGGCCATGTCGGCGAGAAGCTGTTCCTTCCAGTGGAGGCGCCGGACCTGCCAGGTGCCGAGCGACAGCAGGATGGCGAGGGCGAGGAGGAAGGCGATGCCGGTGAGGACCGCCTTGCCCCTGCCCTTGCGCGGCAGGGCGCCGGCCGGCACCTCAGCCACGGTCGATCTCGCCGGGGCGGGCATTGTTGCGGTATTGCAGCGCGATCAGCAGGCCCTTGAGGATGCGCGTCAGCCCGAGGCCGAGGACGATGACGAGCGGGATCCACAGCAGGAAATGCACCCAGAGCGGCGGATTGACGTTCACCTCCATCCACAGCGCCGCGCCGACGACGATGAAGCCGACGATGAGCAGCACGAAGACGACCGGACCATCGCCCGAATCGGCGAAGGAATAGTCGAGCCCGCAACTGGCGCAGGCCGGCTTCACCTTGAGCAGGCCGTCGAACAGCTTGCCCTGGCCGCAGCGCGGGCAGCAGCCGCGCAGGCCGGTGCTGAAGGGGTCGACGGGAGGATAGAGTGCCTTGTCCTCGTGCATGGTCTTGTCCGTGTGTTAACGCCCGGGGGGGCCGCCGCGGGCTCATGGTTCAGGCGGCAAGGCCCCTCACCTGCCTGCCGGCATCCTCTCCCCGCAAGCGGGGCGAGGAGCGA
>CAMLOC010000495.1 GCA_946481465.1 uncultured Shinella sp.
CCCCTCATCCGACCCTTCGGGCCACCTTCTCCCCGCAAGCGGGGAGAAGGAAAGACCGGCGACGCCGAACTGCATATGCGCTTGCCCTCCCCGCAAGGGGGCTGGACGTGCGGCACGCTTACAGGCTGCCGGCTTTCAAAGGTAACCGCCCATCCCTGCCCAGCGCACCAAAGGCGAGTCGCGGGGGGCGCAAGTCTCGCAAAAGCTGTGGCGGATAGGGTTCCCGAAAATCATTTCAGGGAGCCCTTTCATGAAGATCGACGGTAGCCTCTACACCGCCTACGCATTCAGCAAGCCGCGCGCGACGAGCGAGGACAGCCTCTACAACGAGGCCGGCGGCAACGGGGCGGGCGGCAACGCCTCGACGCGCAACATCCCGACCGTCGCCCCCACCACCTCCCTCTCCTCCAGCTTCGCCAACGCGCTCTGGCTGACCCAGGCGAAACTCGACACGACGGAGGTCGAAAGCGACGGGCTCGTCGCCGAGTTCATGGAGCTTTCCAAGATGACGCCGGTGGAGCGGCTGCGCAAGGAGCTGCTGGAGGCGATGGGCCTCACCGAGGAAAGCCTGGCGCAGCTTCCGCCGGAGACGCGCTCGGCGATCGAGGAAGAGATCCGCCGCGCCATCAAGGAACAGCTCGGCGTCGACGAGACCGCCGGCGGGGCGGAAGGGCAAGTCGCCGCCGCCGGCCAGGAGGAAGCGGAGGTCTGACCGCCTCCGCTTTCATCCGCTTTTTCTTTCACCCGCCCGATTGACAACGGGCGGAATTTCGAGAATATCGCGTCCATGATCACGAACGCACCCATCGCCGCGACGTATTTTTGGCTGTTCCGATAAGGAGCGGCTGTTCGATCATGTCAACAAGCCGCCATCAGGCGGCTTTGTTGTTTCTGGCACCTGATGGCACGAAAACCAGGAGCCCGAAATGCACAACACCGTCATCAAACTCGATCCCGCCGCCCTCGACCGCCCGCCGATGCTGACCATCCGCGCCGCGCGCCAGGGCGACCTGCAGCAGATCCTCGACATGATCGCCCTGCATGCCGAATGCCACGGCGACACGGCGAAGCTCTCCGCCGCCGACCTCGACCGCGACCTCTTCGGCGCCCATCCCTGGATCACCGCGCTCGTCGCCGAAGCCGGCGGCCGCCTCCTCGGCTACGCGCTGCTCGTGCCGATGTACCGCGCGCTCGAAGGCCTGCGCGGCATGGAACTGCACCAGATCTTCGTGCGCAAGGACCACCGCGGCCAGGGCATCGGCCGCCACCTCGTCTCCCGCGCCCGCGAGCACGCCCGCATCGCCGGCTGCGGCTACCTTTCCGTGAGCGCGGCGACGGGCAATTTCGGCGCGCACCGCTTCTACGAGGAGATGAACTTCCGCGCCGGCCCCGTCACGGGCATGCGCTACGTCCAGTCCCTGGGCTGATCTATACGAAGAGGAGGAGACCGACATGGCGAAGCGACTGGCCATCGTGCTGACCGAGGGGTACGCCGACTGGGAATGCGGGCTGCTGATGGCGACGGCGCGCCACGAATGCGGCGCCGAGACCGTGGTCCTGACGCCCGGCGGCGCGGACGTGACCTCGCTCGGCGGCGTCTGCGTAAGGTCCGCCGGCCGGGCGGAGGACGCCGCGCCCGCGGATTTCGACGTGCTGGTGCTGTGCGGCGGCACGATCTGGCAATCCGGCGCGGCACCCGATCTTTCGGCGCCGGTCGCGCGCTTCGTTGCGGCCGGCAAGCCGGTCGCCGGCATCTGCGACGCAACGCTGGCGCTCGGCCGCCTCGGCCTGCTCGACGACCGGGCGCATACCGGCAATTTTCGCGGGCAGTTGCCGCAGGCCGTGCCCGGCTATCGCGGCGCGGCGCTCTACCGCGACCAGCCGCAGGCCGTCCGCGACCGCGCCGTCATCACCGCCTCGGGCGCCGCCCCCGTCTCCTTCGCCCGCGAGATCCTCGACGCCATCGGCCTTGGCTCCGCCGACCTGTTCGACTATCTCGCGATGTATGGCGACGAGCACCGCAAGCCGGCGGGGTGATTGCCCTAACCGATCCCCATCACCCCGGCATCGCCTCAATGCGCCGGGATCGCCTTCAGGTAGGCCGCGATCGCCTCGCGGTCTTCCTTCGGCAGCAGCGCCAGGTTCTTCTGCACCGACACCATGGCGCCGCCGACGCTGTCGAAATCGGGCGTGAAGCCGGTTTCGAGGTAACTCACGATATCGCCCGCGCTCCAGCTGCCGAAGCCGCCCTCGGCCGGCGTGATATTGGGCACGCGGCCCTCGCCTTCCGGGTTCGGCCCGCCGGCGAGCCACAGGTCGGTCTTCAACCCGCCGATGACGTCGCGCGGCGTGTGGCACTCGCCGCAATGGCCCGGGCCTTCCACAAGGTACTGGCCGCGCTTGACCGTCTCGTCGGCATTGGCCAGCGCGACGCGCGGCGCCTCGTTGAGATAGAGGAACTTCCAGCCGCCGAGCGCCAGGCGCAGGTTGAACGGGAACGGCAGGTCGTGGCCGGGCGCCACGTTGCCGCTCTTCGGCAGCGTCTTCAGGTAGCCGTAGAGGTCGGCGATGTCCTTGACCGTCATGCGCGCATAGGAGGCATAGGGGAAGGAGGGGTAGAGGTGCTCGCCGTCGCGGCCGGTGCCGCGCTTCATCGCATCGCCGAATTCCGCCAGCGTCCAGGCGCCGATGCCGGCCGTCTCGTCGGGCGAGATGTTGGGCACATGGAAGGTGCCGAACGGGCTCTTCAGCGCAAGGCCGCCCGCCAGCACCAGCTTCTGGTCGTCCGCCGCGCCCGGCGCGGCATGACAGCTCGTACAGCCGCCGGCATGGAAGATGCGCTCGCCGTTCGCAAGGTCCGGCGCGCCCGCCGAAGCCCAGGCCTCGGCCGGCAGCCGGCCGGGCGCGGTGATGAACAGGAAGGCGCCCGCGCCGATCGCGCCGAGCACGACGATGCCGCCGAGAAGTTTCCCGAGTGCCATGGCAATTCCCCCTCGCCGGCCGCGCGAGCCCGTCATCGCGGCATCCGGACATGGATTGCCGCCCCGGCGGCGCGCCGGGACGATCTCTCTTCGTTTCGGGTGGAATGGCCTACCGCGGTCACTTCTTGACGCGGTAGACCTCGTGACAGCCGCCGCAATTGGGACCGATCGCCCCGAGCGCGGCGCCAACGGCCGCCTGGTCGGCCGGCACGCCGGCGGCGAGCACCGCATCGGCATCGGCGCCGAGCTTGGCGGCCTTCGCCTTGAAGTCGTCCATCGCCTCCCAGATCTTCGGGCTGGCCTCGGTTTCATGCCCCGCCTCGGAACCGGCCGGGAACTGGTCCGGGAAGGCCTTGGCCACTTCGCTCATGGTGGTCAGCGAGGCCTTGACGATCTCCGCGTCATAGGGCTTTTCGCCCTTGGCGATGCCGGCAAGCCCGCCCATGGCGCCGCCGACCTTCTTCATCATCTCCTGGCGGACGACCTGCGGCTCGTCCGCCGCCACGACGGCCCCCGCGCCGATGACCGCAAGCGCGGCCGCGGCTGCCAAAGTCCTGAACTTCATCGGGTTCTCCCGGTTGCTGGCGGGCGGTTTCCTCCGCGCCGCCGGTTTACGATGCATGAGCATATTTGCATTTTGGGCGATTCCAGACAGTAAAATCTTTTTGATGGCCTGCCGGCCAACGCGCATGAAACGTTCCTTTACCTTGGCGTGGCAGGGTTCGGGCGATCCCCTGCCCGAAAGCACCCCGGCCCATGCGAAAAGCCGCCGACCCCTTCCTTGTCGTCTCCATGCTCGCGGCCCTTGCGGGCGCGGCCGGCATCGCGCTCGTCCTCCGCGAACCGGGCGCCCTCAGCCTTCGCTGGACGGACAAGGACTTCGCCAATTACTGGGTCGCCGCCCGCCTGGCGATCGAGGGGCACGCAGGCACGGTCCTCG
>CAMLOC010000496.1 GCA_946481465.1 uncultured Shinella sp.
GCTTCGGCGTCGGATAATGCGGTAAAAACAAGAATCTAGAGCATTTCCGGTGAACTCCGGTTCACCGGAAATGCTCTGGCGGGTTCGCGAACGGAAGGACGGCAGGATGACGGGCTATCAGGATATCGACGTCGAGGGTTCCAGCCGGCGCCTGCGCCTCGAGACGATCATCCGGCTGCGCTGGCTGGCGGTCGCCGGCCAGTCGATCACGGTCATCGTCGTCGGGCTGTGGCTCGATTTTCCGCTGCCGCTGCTGCCGGCCGCCGTGCTGATCGCGCTGCTCGCGGCGGTGAACTTCTTCCTTGCCGTCCGCTTCTCCCCGGCGCACCGGCTGACGCCGGCCTCCGCCTTCCTGCTGCTCGCCTTCGACCTCTGCCAGCTCACCGCGCTGCTCTTCATCACCGGCGGCCTTGCCAATCCCTTCGCGCCGCTCGTCTGCGTGCCCGTCATCATCTCCTCCTCGCTGCAGCCGATCCGCTTCAGCCTGCCGCTCGGGCTGCTCTCGGTGCTCGGCATCACGGCGCTCGCCTTCACGCCCTTCCCGCTGCCCTGGTTTCCCGGCACGCTCTTGGTCGTGCCGCCGATCCTGACGGCCGGCCTCTGGTGCGCCATCGTCTCGACCACGGCCTTCGCCGCCTTCTATTCCTACCGCGTGTCGCAGGAGGCGGCCGAGCTTTCCGATGCGCTCGCGGCGACCGAGCTCATCCTCCAGCGCGAGAAGCACCTGTCGCAGCTCGACGGCCTGGCGGCGGCGGCGGCGCATGAACTCGGCACGCCGCTCGCCACGATCAGCGTCGTGGCGCGCGAGATGGAACGCGAACTTGGCACCGACGACCGCTTCAGGGAGGACGTGCAGCTCCTGCGCAGCCAGAGCGAGCGCTGCCGCGACATCCTGCGCCGCCTCACCACGCTTTCGGCGGCGGACGAGGCGCATATGCGGGTGCTGCCGCTCTCCTCGCTGCTGGAGGAGGTGCTGGCGCCGCATCGCGAATTCGGCATCCGCCTCAACCTCGTGGAGAACGGCGAGCGCGAGAACGAGCCGGTCGGCAACCGCAATCCCGGCATTCTCTACGGCCTCGGCAACCTCATGGAAAACGCCGTCGACCATGCGCGCGAGGAGGTGACCATCACCGTCGGCCACACGGCGGAGCGGGTGAGCATCACCATCGAGGACGACGGCGACGGCTATGCGGCGGATATCCTCCAGCGCATCGGCGATCCCTATGTCACCAAGCGCCAGCGCGACGAGCGGGCCGGCGGGCTGGGGCTGGGGCTCTTCATCGCCAAGACGCTGCTGGAGCGTTCCGGCGCCAAGCTGACCTTCGCCAACCGCACGGGCGACCGGCCGGGCGCGCGCGTATCGGTCGATTGGCCGCGGGCGCGCATGGAGGCGAAGGCTGCAAAATGACTTTACCCACCCTATCTTACGGGCGATAAGCTGATCCTCATCAAGTATGGACGACAGTCGGCCACGAAAGACGAAACATGGCAGAGAACACCGAACCCCACGCGGCAACCGACGATATCGGGCCGGATCCCTCCCTTCTCCTCGTCGATGACGACGCGCCGTTCCTGCGCCGCCTTGCGCGCGCCATGGAAACGCGCGGCTTTGCGGTCGATACGGCCGAATCGGTCGCCGAAGGCATCGCCAAGGCCAAGACCAACCCGCCGAAATTCGCCGTGGTCGATCTCCGGCTCGGCGACGGCAGCGGCCTCGACGTCATCGCCGCCATCCGCCAGCGCCGCGACGACACGCGCATCATCATGCTGACCGGCTACGGCAACATCGCCACCGCCGTGAACGCGGTGAAGCTCGGCGCGGTCGATTATCTCGCCAAGCCGGCCGATGCCGACGACATCTTCGCCGCGCTGACGCAGCGCCCGGGCGAGAAGGTGGAACTGCCGGAAAACCCCATGTCGGCGGATCGCGTGCGCTGGGAGCATATCCAGCGCGTCTACGAGATGTGCGACCGCAACGTCTCCGAGACCGCCCGCCGCCTCAACATGCACCGCCGCACGCTGCAGCGCATCCTCGCCAAGCGCGCCCCGAAGTAAGGCGGCTCGGAAGCCCCCTCATCCGGCCCTTCGGGCCACCTTCTCCCCGGCGGGGAGAAGGAAAGGAGGGAATGCGCCCCCTCGTTTTCCCCTTCTCCCCTCGGGGAGAAGGTGGCGGCAGCCGGATGAGGGGGCCCCCGCCGCACGCTGTTTCAAAAAGACATCACGCCGGCGCGTCGCGCTTGCCCGAGACGATGGCGGACATGTCCGGCCCGTCGCCGCGCGTGTCGGCCGCGAATTCCGCCAGAAGCAGCCGGCCCGCGGCGACGCGGGCGAAGGCGAAGGTGACGGATTTGCGCGTCGGCGGCGGCAGCTTGTGCTCCGGCGCCTCGCGGATGATGTGCGCGCCGTAGCCGTCGGAGAGGATGAGGCCGCAATCCTCCGGGAAGATGTCGAGCGGCACGCCCTTGTGGGTCGCGAAGAACAGCCTGTCCGAGTGGCGCCGGTAGTCCGGCCATTTGCGGTCCACCTTGAAATCCTCGATCGACGTCTTGATCTCGACGATCCAGATCTCGCCCCTGTCGGAGAGGCTGATGAGGTCGGCGCGCCGGCCGCTGGCCAGCGTCAGCTCGGGCAGCACCGCGTGGCGCATCTCCGTCAGCATGCGCTGCACGCCGCGGCGCACCATCATGGCGCGGTCGGACTGGCGTCCGTCGATCAGCGGATTGTCGTTGTGAATGGAAACGATCGTCATGGGTCACCCTCGGCGAATCGCATTCTACCCGCAAAGGCGGGCGGCGAAAAAGTTAAGGAGCCCGCCCGATCCGGAAGGCGCGAAAGGGTCTCTTAACCGCGTGATGCGGTTCCTGTGCGGCTTCGGGCCAGCGCGCGGCAAGACCATTGAACGCGGGCGAAAGGCGTGCTTGTCCTGATGCGGACGCAGCGAATGCGGCAGGCGGGCGGGTCTTGTTGTTGCAAAAAAACAATCACCGGCCTTTTTGCTCAAGCGCAGCCCCGCGCCGGAGCGCACAGACTTGCATTGACTGGTTTAATCGAAAATAAACCATAATCGATGAAAGTTCCGCGGCTCGGAACTTCTTAATTTCCTATCAAGAGACTCACATGCGCTTCCGCAATGCCCTCCTTCTGTGCGGCCTCGCTGCGGCCGTCACGCTCGCCGGTTGCTCCTCCTCCTCGACCTCGCTTCCGGGCGAAAAGGTGGCGACCAACGCCATCTTCACATCGGAATATGGCCCTGTCGAGGACAACGGCTATGCCCTGCCCGGCATCCCGATCAACAAGGTGAACACCAAGTTCCACCGCCAGATCGTCGATTACGCCACCCGGGAAAAGCCCGGCACGATCGTCGTCAACACGCCGAACCGCTTCCTTTATTACGTGCTGCCCGGCGGCAAGGCCGTGCGCTACGGCATCGGCGTCGGCAAGCAGGGCTTCGCCTGGCAGGGTGAGGTCTACATCGCCTGGAAGCAGGAATGGCCGAGCTGGCACCCGCCGGAGGAAATGGCGGCCCGCAAGCCGGAAGTCGCCCGCTACGTCAAGGAAGGCATGGGCCCGGGCCTGAAGAACCCGCTCGGCGCGCGCGCGCTCTACCTCTTCAACGAAAAGGGCCAGGACACGCTGTTCCGCCTGCACGGCACGCCGGAATGGGCCTCCATCGGCACGGCCGCGTCCTCGGGCTGCATCCGCCTGATGAACCAGGACATTATCGACCTCTACAAGCGCGTGCGCCCCGGCACGAGCGCCCGCGTCGTCGTCCAGCAGTAAGCGGACGCATCGATATAAAGAAGAAGCCGCCGGATCGCTCCGGCGGCTTCTTTCGTTTGGCTTGCCATAGAACCGCGATTGGGCTCGCCTTCTCCCCAATCACTGCCGTCATACTAGGGGTTGAACCGCGGATCCACACA
>CAMLOC010000497.1 GCA_946481465.1 uncultured Shinella sp.
ATGCTCACGCCGTACCATTCGGCCGTGCCCTTGTCGGCGTCGACCGCACGGGCGATGAGGAAATGCGTGCCCAGCGCGATCTCCGGGTCGCGGATGGCGATCGGCACTTCGAGCACGGGCTTGAACTTCTGCCGCACGAGGATCTGCCCGTTCGGCGGTGCGCCCTTGCCGGCCTTGGCATAGACAGCGGCAACAAGCTCCGGCGAGACGACACCGTCTTCCTTGAGGCCTTCGGCGAGCTGGAAGGCGCGGATGGCGGTCACGGTCTGTTTGCCGTGCAGGCCGTCGGCAACGCCGGCGTCATGGCCGAGCCCGGTCAACAGGGCCTGCAGGTCCATCAGCGTCTCGCGCGCGCCGCGGCGGGTGATGAGGATGCGGATCGGATCCTCTTCGGTCTTCTGCACGAGGGGCGTGACGACCGCCGGCTTCGGATCGGTCATCGCCACCTCGACGCTCTTGTCGCCGGCCTCGATGAGGGCGGGGCGAAGGCCGGCCTGCGAGAGCAGCGGCGTGTCCGGCACGACGACGGACGGCTTGAACAGCGCGGCGTGTGCGATGTGGCGCGGCGCGATCTCGCGGTCGGTGATGAGGACATGGCCGCCGCGGCGCGTCGTGCTGAACAGGATCTTCGCGAAATCGTTCGGCAGGCGCACGCAGCCGTGCGAGGCGGGGTAGGAGGGTACGCTGTTGGAGGCGTGCAGCGCGATGCCCGACCAGGTCAGCCGCTGCATGAAGGGCATCGGCGCGCTGTCATAGAGATTGGAGAAATGCGAGCGCTTCGTCTCGAGGATCGAGAAGATGCCGGTCGGCGTCGAATGCCCGGCCTTGCCGGTGGAGACGCGCGAGGTGGCGACCACCACGCCGCCGTCATAGACCTTCAACTCCTGCAGGTCCTTCGACACCATGATCTGGAGCGGACCTTCGAGCGTGCCGCCGAGCGCCGTGGCGCAGCTCAGCATCAGGCCCACTATGCTCATGCCGGTAACGAGGCGAAACGTCATATGACCCATCCGTACGCAATACAAACCGGCAGGAAGCATAGTGCATCCGATTTAAGGAAGGCTTGATGCACGCGACGATCCCCCGATCTGTGCCATCCCGATGCAGTCAAGAACGCCGGCCTGCCGGGTTTTATTCGGTGGGGTCGCCGATTTTTCCGGCGGTCTTGAACGTCAACTTTTCGTGAAAGCGACCGGGGCCGGATTTGCCGAACGTGTAACCGGTCTCCACGCCCGCCTTGCCGAACTTGTCGCGCAGCACGTTCATCGCGGCCTCGGCGGCGGCGCGGCGGGCGGCAGCGGGATCGACGAGGTCGGGCGGATCGGCCCGGCCGGGATCGGCAAGGTCGCTGACGCCGATGCCGATCAGCCGGTATTTCGTGCCGTCCACCTCCTTGCGCAGCAGGTCGATGCCGGTGCGGAAGATACGGTCGGCGAGCATGGTCGGGTCTTCGAGCTTGCGGTTGCGCGTGCGGCCCTTGAAATCGGCGGTCTTCAGCTTGAGCACCACCGTGTGGCCGGCAATGCCCGATTTGCGCAGCCGCGTCGCCACCTTCTCGCTGAGGCGGCGCAGATGCGCCACCAGCTCGTCATAACCTGAAATATCGTCGAAGAAGGTGGTTTCGGCCGATACGCTCTTGGCGGGGTCGTTGGGGTGGACCTCGCGGTCGTCCTGCCCCCGGGAGAGGTTGAAAAGCCGCTTGCCCATCACGCCGTAGCGGCGCATCAGGTCGGTCTCCTCCATGGTCTGGAGCTGGCCGACGGTGCGGATGCCGTCGCGCTCCAGCGTCTCGGCAAAGGCCTTGCCGACGCCCCAGATGAGGCGCACCGGCTTTTCGCGCAGGAAGGCGAGCGCCTCCGCTTCGCCGATGACGGAGAAGCCGCGCGGCTTGTTGAGGTCCGAGGCCACCTTTGCAAGGAACTTGCAGTAGGAAAGGCCGATCGAGATGGTGATGCCGACCTCTTTTTCGACCCGCTGGGCGAAGCGGGCGAGCACGCGGGCGGGCGGATCGTGGTGCAGGCGCTCGGTGCCCTTGAGCTCCAGGAAGGCCTCGTCGATGGAGAGCGGCTGCACCAGCGGCGTCAACTCCTGCATCATCGTGCGTATCTGCCGGCCCACAGTGACGTATTTCTCCATGTCCGGCTTGATCACCACCGCGTCGGGGCAGGCTTCCAGCGCCTTGAACATCGGCATGGCCGAGCGCACGCCGTGGATGCGCGCGACATAGCAGGCGGTGGAGACGACGCCGCGCTTGCCGCCGCCGATGATGACCGGCTTGTCGGCAAGCTCCGGATTGTCGCGCTTCTCGATCGCCGCATAGAAGGCGTCGCAGTCGATATGGGCGAGCGTCAGGCCAAAGAGCTCGTCATGATAGACGAGACGGGGGCTGCCACAGGCGCTGCAACGGCGCAGGCCAGCCTTCTGCCCGGCAAGGCAGTCGCGGCAGAAGCCCGGAAAACGCGAGTCGGCGATGCTCATCTTATGGAACAAATATTGAACATCGCGACATTACTGCTTAAATTCACGAGTCTCAAGTGCCGCGGGAGGCGAATGCATGACGACGCACAGGCAGGCGCGCGGCGACCCTTACGGTTCGCCGGTTCAGAAATCCTCGCTGCCGTATGGCCCGGACAATAGGGCATCGGCCTGCACGACCGTCTCCGGCGCGACGCCCGTCGCCGCGCTGAAGGCGAGAAGCGTCGGCTCGTGGTCCATCAGGAAACCGACGAGGCCGGCAAGGAAGCCGGGATCGCCGACGGCATTGCGCACCTCGCCGGGCGCAACGCCGGTCAGCGCGAGGAAACGCGACAGCAATTCCGGTTCGCCGGCAAGCCAGCCGAGGATGGCGACGGCGGTCGCCTGCGCATCGGCAACCGCGGGTGTATCTTTTTGGCTCTTCATCGTTTTCCCTCGGGAAATTTACCTTTTAATCAACCAAGTCGCGCTAACGTTGCTGCGGACAAGCTGGGTGATTTCGGCTTTGCCGCAACTTATCGATCCCCCGGAAGGTTGCAAGGCCGGCGAGAGGAACAGGGACGAACGATGCCCAAGCAGGTGATGATTGTCGAGGACAACGAGCTCAACATGAAGCTCTTCCGGGATCTCATCGAGGCGTCCGGCTATACGACCATCCAGACACGGAATGGCATGGAAGCCCTTGATCTTGCCCGAAAATACCGGCCTGACCTGATCCTGATGGATATCCAGCTTCCGGAGGTCTCGGGGCTCGAGGTCACCAAGTGGCTGAAGGAGGACGACGAACTCCACGTCATCCCGGTGATCGCCGTCACGGCCTTCGCGATGAAGGGCGACGAGGAGCGCATCCGCCAGGGCGGCTGCGAGGCCTATGTCTCCAAGCCGATCTCGGTGCCGAAATTCATCGAGACCATCAAGACCTATCTCGGCGACGCATGAGGTAGAGGCCAGGGCCATGACAGCACGCATCCTCGTCGTCGACGACATTCCGGCCAATGTGAAGCTGCTCGAAGCGCGGCTGCTCGCGGAATATTTCGACGTGCTGACGGCCGAGAACGGCTATGACGCGCTCGCCATGTGCGAGCGCACCCAGGTCGACCTGATCCTGCTCGACATCATGATGCCCGGCATCGACGGCTTCGAGGTCTGCGCGCGGCTGAAGGCCAATCCGCGCACCGCCCATATCCCGGTCGTCATGGTGACGGCGCTCGACCAGCCTTCCGACCGCGTGCGCGGCCTCAAGGCCGGCGCCGACGATTTCCTGACCAAGCCGGTCAACGACCTGCAGCTCATGTCGCGGGTGAAGAGCCTCGTGCGGCTGAAGACGCTGACGGACGAATTGCGCATGCGCGCGGCCACCGCTCGCGCCATCTCCCTGGAGGACGGGCTGGACGACAATCTCGGCGACGAGCCGGGCGAGGT
>CAMLOC010000498.1 GCA_946481465.1 uncultured Shinella sp.
GTTGACCTTGCCTTCCCAGTCGTCGACCAGCGAATTGCCGAAGCGGTAGGCTTCGGTCTGCTGGTAGGGCACGCGGGATTTCAGCCACGCCTCGCGCGCCGCCTTCAGCGTTTCGTCGCTCGGCTTGGCGATGAGGGCGTCGACCGCGGCATCGAGCGCCTTTGCGGCGTCGAGCGAGTCGGAGAACTTGGCATGGGCGATTTCAGCATAATGCTTGACGATCGCAGCCGGATCGGCGGCCGCATGGGCAGAGCCGATGGCAAGGCTTGACGCCGCGGCAGCAAGCGCAAAGGCGGCCGCGCGAAGGAAGGAAGTGGTCATGACGTCTCCTGGTGTCCTGTGTGTCTTGTCCCCCCGACACCAGGCGCCGCAGCCGGCGCCCGGATGGCCCGGCAGGCCGCCGGGCCCGGGATTATTCAGGCGTTTCTGTCATGGACCAAATAAAAACTGGTGTCAAAGTGTATAGTTTAGAACGGTTTCAAGCTGTTCCGTCGCATTAGACACGCGGCCTCAAGCCTTGCGGCCCATGGCGCAGAAGAAGAAACCGTCCGTGTCGGTCGAGGCCGGCGTCAGGGTGACGGTCCTGCCGTCACGCGACCAGGGCTGCGGCTTGTCCGTGCCGAACAGTCCTTTCCAGGTGTCGATGGCGGGAAGGATCCCGAAATCCGGGTTGGTCGCGCAGAAACGGGAAACCTGCTCCTCGTTCTCCTGCGGCAGGATGGAACAGGTGACATAGAGCAGGAAGCCGCCGGGTCGCACGAAGGCGCTGGCATTGGCAAGCGCCTCCTGCTGCTGGGTGAGGCGTTCCTCGAGGTTCTTCTCGGTGAGGCGCCACTTGGTGTCCGGCCGGCGGCGCCAGGTGCCGGTGCCGGTGCAGGGAGCATCGACCAGCACGCGGTCGAACCGGCCGTTCAGGGGCGCCAGGCTGGCCATGGTCTCGTGGACCTGGACATTGCGCGTGCCGGCGCGCTTCAGGCGCTCGATGATCGGGGCGAGGCGTTTGCGATCGGTGTCGTAGGCGTGCACCTGGCCCTTGTTGTGCATGGCGGCCGCCATGGCGAGCGTCTTGCCGCCGCCGCCGGCGCAGAAATCGAGCACCTGCTCGCCCTCCTGCGGCACGACGAGGTCGGCGACGATCTGCGAGCCTTCGTCCTGCACCTCGAACCAGCCCTTCTGGAAGGCAAGGTCGGCGGTGACGTTCGGCAGGCGCGCGGGGCCCTCGCCGGCGGGAATGCGGATGCCCTCGCGGGCGATGGCCGAAGCGACGGCGGCGTTGCGCTCCAGCGCCTTCAGCACCTTGTCGCGGCCGGCCTTCAGCGTGTTGGCGCGCAGGTCCAGCGTCGGCCGGCCGGCAAGCGCCCTGGCTTCCGCCAGCCAGGCCTCGCCGAAATTGGCCTCGAAGGCCGGCTGGATCCATTCGGGAATGTCGCCCTGCACATGCGGCGCGGCGTCGTCGAGAGTGCGGGCGCGGAAGGCGGCGAGCTTTTCGGCCGAAAGCGGCTCCGGGGCGAACCGGTCGCCGTCGAATTCGGCGGCAAGCGCCTCGGGGGCAAGGCCCCACTGGCGCAGGAGCACGGCATGGCCGAGGGCGGCAGGGCTGTCGTCGTCCATCAGGTAGGCGTGCGACAGTTTCATGCGCAGCGCGTCGTAGACGATATTGCCGATCGCGGCGCGGTCGCCGGAGCCGGCGAAACGATGGGAGAGGCCCCAGTCTTTCAGCGCATCGGCGACGGGGCGCCGCCGCGTCTCGATATCCGTCAGAACCTCGATGGCTCCCGAGAGCCGCCCACCCAATCGCATCCGCTTACTCCGTTTTGCGTCGTGGTAGCGGCGGAATGCGCGAAGGGCAAGCCGGGAGCCGCACAATAGCGGTCGTCAGCCGATGACTTCGTAGCAGATCTTGGCGTGGCCGGAGCGGATCATGCCGATGTTCGAGGCGGCCGCCTTGGAGAGGTCGAGCACCCGGCCGCGGATGAACGGGCCGCGATCGTTGATGCGCACCACGACGCTCTTGCCGTTCCTCGCGTTGGTGACCTTCACCTTGGTGCCGAAGCGCAGGCTCCGGTGGGCGGCCGTCAGGAGGTTCGGGTTCATGCGCTCGCCGGAGGCGGTGCGCGAGTGCAGCGCATACCACGACGCGCGACCGCAACCGGCGGCCTCGGCATCGGAGAATGTAACGAAGGTGGAGGAGGCCGTGACGAGCGCGGCGAGCGCGAGGCTGGAGAGCTTGAGCATCATGTATCGGATGACCTTCCGGGAAAGTTGTGAATTTCCGCTGCGATGATCGCCCTATGAGGAAGCAAAAATGGCAAAAACGTGCCTCAACCCGCCGCAATTGCTGTGGGAGGGGCGCGGGATATACAGTCCATCGCCGGCGATGGATTTTTGATCTTCACCCGTGTGACGGAAAAGAATCTTGCGAATCAGTCACTAAACTGGATCGACTTGGAAGTTGGAATGGCCATCCGGCAATCCCGCAAATTTTCGGAAAAAACTTTCAATATTAGCAATTACTGCGCAGTAATTCGGCGGCAAAAATGAGGCAGATAAATCACGGGTTGCATTAAATCGCAAATGGAGGGCCCGCCGGCCTCGCCCCTCAGCTCCGCCAGCGGCCGGACGCGTGGAGTTCGGCGAGCGACTGGCGATAGTCCGGGAAGCGGAACTCGAAGCCGGCAGCACGCAGCTTGGCGTTCGAGACGCGCTTGTTCTCCCCGTAGAAAGACCGCGCCATGGGAGAAAGTTCCGCCGTCTCGAAAGGAACATCCGGCGGCACCGGCAGGCCCATCAGCCGGGCGGCCTCGGCCACCACGTCCTGCGGCGGGCCGGGCACGTCGTCGGTGATGTTCCAGACGCCGCCGAGGGGCTTCTGTGCCAGGAAGAGGGCCGCGCGGCCGATATCCTCGACGCGGATGCGGTTGAACACCTGGTCCTTCTTGACGAGGCGGCGCGCGGTGCCCTCTGCCATGTTGCGCAATGCGTTGCGGCCCGGACCGTAGATGCCGGCGAGGCGCAGCACGGCGACGGGCAGGCCCGAGGCCCTGCCGAGGTCGAGCCAATGGTTTTCCGCCTCGACCCGTTCGATGGAGCGGGCGGAAACCGGGTTCAGCACCGTCTCCTCGTCCACCCAGCCGCCCTTGTGGTCGCCGTAGACGCCGACGGTCGACAGGTAGCCGGCCCAGGCGAGATTCGGCATCAGCGCGGAGATCGGGGGCATGCCGGCGCGAAACAGCGGATCGCCGTCCTTGCCGGGCGCGATGGATTGCACGACATGGGTGGCGTGCGCCATGTCGGCCGCAAGGGCCTCGGGGACCGGGCCGCCGTCATAGAGGATCGGCGCGATACCGAGGGCGCGAAGGCCCTCCGCCTTTTCCGCCGAGCGCGTCGTGCCGGAGACGGACAAGCCGGCCGCCTTGAAGGCCTGGCCGATGGCCTTGCCGGAAAAGCCGGCACCGAGGATCAGGAGGTGCGTCATCGACAATCTGCCTTCGCTCTTTCATATTCCGCGCGCACGTCCGCGTCCGCGTCGTCCGTCCTTCCTGCCGTAAATTTCCCGAATTCGGAAGCCGTCATCAGCCGGGAAAGCGCCCATGCGACCATGCCGCGCACCGCGGGCGAGGCGTCGTCGGCAAGGCGGACGCATTCGGCGATCAGGCCGCGGTCGCCGGAATTGCCGGCGGCGATCAGCACGTTGCGGATGAAGCGGTCGCGGCCGATGCGCTTGACCGGCGAGCCGGAGAACAGCGCACGGAAAGCCGCGTCGTCCAGCGCCAGCAAGTCGGCAAGGACCGGCGCGCGCAGATCGTCGCGGGCCGCAAGCTTCGCTTCCGACGCAACCCGCGCGAACTTGTTCCACGGGCACACCGCCAGGCAGTCGTCGCAGCCATAGATGCG
>CAMLOC010000499.1 GCA_946481465.1 uncultured Shinella sp.
GGGCTACTGGCAGGCCGCGATGTCCTCGATCTATCTGATGGCGCTTTCGGTCGCGCTGGCACTCGCCATCGGCCTGCCCTTCGGCATCTGGGTCTCCGGCCATCCCCGGCTGCACCATCCGGTACAGCTCGTGCTCGACACGTTGCAGACCTTGCCGACCCTCGTCTACGTGCTGCCGGCCGTGATGCTTTTCCGCAACGGCGACTTTTCCGCGCTCATCGCCATCGTCTCGTATGCGGTGGCGCCCGCTGTGCGATACGGCATGGCAGGCATGATGCATGTGCCCGGCGAACGCATCGAGGCAGCGCTGATGTCGGGCTGCACGCCCTGGCAATCCTTCCGCTTCGTGCGCCTGCCCGCCGCTCTGCCGACGCTCGTCCTGGGTGTCAACCAGACGGTGATGATGGCGCTGTCGATGCTGGTGATCGCCGCCCTCGTCGGCACGCGGGAACTCGGACAGGAAGTCTATACCTCGCTTGCCCGCGGCGAAACGGGACCGGGAATCGTCTCCGGCCTCTGCGTCGCGGCAATCGCGCTCGTCGCCGATGCATTGCTGAAATCCGGCGCGCAGCGCGCCGCACGTCACGAAGGAGAAGCCCATGTCTGACACCGGAACAGGTCTGGGCGCTCCGGCCGCAATCGATGCAAAGGGTATCTGGAAGGTATTCGGCCGCGATGCCGGTGCTTTTAGCCGCCTGCCCCAGCAGGCCCGCACACCCGAAACACTCGCTGCCGCCGGCCTGGTGGGGGCCGTCCAGGATGCAACGTTCCAGATCGGCCGTGGAGAGGTTTTCGCCATCATGGGCCTCTCCGGTTCGGGAAAATCCACGCTGCTGCGTTGTCTCACCCGCCTCATCGAGCCGAGCGCCGGCGAAATCGCTTTCAACGGACACGACATCCTCAAACTCGCCGACAAGGAACTTGTCGCCCTTCGCCGCCAGCGCATGGGTATGGTGTTCCAGCACTTCGCGCTGCTGCCCAACCGGACCGTCGTCGGCAACGTCGCTTTCCCGCTGGAAGTGCAAGGCATGCCGCGTGAAAAGGCCGAAAGCCGCGCTCTCGAACTGATCGAAACCGTTGGCCTGAAGGGCCGCGAAACGCGCTTCCCAGCCCAGCTCTCCGGCGGCCAGCAACAGCGTGTAGGGATTGCGCGTTCGCTGACCACCAATCCGGAATTCTGGTTCCTCGATGAGCCCTTCTCAGCGCTCGACCCCTTGATCCGCGCCGACCTCCAGGCCGAGGTGCTGCGCCTCCAGCAGACGCAGACGCGCACGGTGGTCTTCGTCACGCATGACCTTGACGAGGCCATGCGTCTTGCCGATCGTATCGCAATCATGGAGGCCGGCCGCATCATTCAGATCGGCACACCGGAAGAACTGGTAACCCGGCCCGCCACGGACTACGTACGCCGCTTTGTCGCCAAGGTACCGCTGGCGCGCGTGGTTCGGGTTTCCTCCATCATGACCGCCGCCGAGAACGGCACGGCGAGCGCCGGCGTCACGGCAGATGCCACAATCGCGGAAATTGCCCCGGAACTTGTCAAAGCTGATGGGCGGATACCGGTTCTTGCCGCCGGTCGACAGATCGGTTGGCTTGACCGGGAAACGGCACTTGCAACCCTCGCGGCGAGGGTTTGAATCTCCATCCTTAAATCGTCCGCATCGATGAATGCGCCGCCTCTTGAAGGGCTTGCATCAACCGGCGGACAGAAGCCCGTTGTGGCCGGTCCTGAGACTGTTCGAGATAGTAGTTTCCCGGACCAGGTGTTTTCGGAACGAACGGGCAAACGACCAGGCCGAGCGAAGCGGCAATTGGCCCACATACAGGAAGATGGCCGATAGCGAGACCGAGCCCCTGGCTGACCATCATCAGTGACAACGGTGTCGTGTCGACTGTCTCTATTTTTAGCTGCCGCCCCGGTTGATGGCCGAAATTGTGGTTGAGAAGCGCAGTCCAGCCAATGGCGTGAGAGGCCACGTCATAGAGGCGGAACGACAGCAGGTCGTCGAGGCTCGCGATGCGCGCGAGATCCTCCTTCCGGCACATGACGACATGGGACATGCCCATCAGCCAGGTCGGGTGGCGCACGAGATGCGGCTCCTCACCGAAGCGGATGGCCAGGTCCGGATCCGCCTTGCGCTGCGTGCCTTCCATCAGGAGGTCGATGCGGATCGACGGGTTCGCCGCCTCGAATGCCGCGAGCACCCGCGGCAACCAGCTCATCGCCATCAGCTGGCTTGCGAGCAGCGTAACGCGCTCGATGCGCTGCCTAGCGAACAACGCCTCCGCCTTGCTCTCGATCGCCCCGAGCGACACCTGCACCGTCGGCAGGAAATCGCTGCCCTCCGCGGTGAGGTTGATCCGGTTCGCCGCCCGTTCGAACAGCGGACGCCCGAGATGGGTTTCCAGCGCCAGTACCTGCTGGCTGACGGCCGCGGCCGACATGTTGAGCTCGTTTCCGGCGCGCGCAAAGCTCTGGTGCCGTGCGGCAGCCTCGAAGACGCGGAGCCAGTTCAACGACGGGATGGTGGTTGCACGCATACCCGCCAGCGTAAGTTCAACTTAGCCTAAGGTCAATCAGATACCGTCTCCCGACGGGCTTCGCGCGGTGTCATAGTCGCTTCACGGGCGATGCAAAGCCCGAGCCAAAAACATGAGGGAACGAAGATATGCCCAGACGCCGTATGTTGCTTGCCCTTGCCCTGACGCCGCTGCTCATGGGCTCGGCCACCGCACAGGATCTGCCCGATCACATCACCGTGGCCACCGAGGGCGCCTATCCTCCGTGGAACTACAGCAATGCCGATGGCTCGCTCGGCGGCTATGAAATCGAGCTGACCAAGGCCCTGTGCGAGCGCATGAAGATCAAATGCGATCTCATCGCCCAGGAGTGGAACGGCATCATCCCCGACCTCACGGTCGGCAAATACGATGCCATCATAGCCTCCATGGGCGTGACGGAGGAGCGCAAGAAGGTCATCGGCTTCTCCAAGCCCTATGCCAAGGCGCCCAACGGGTTCCTCACCGCCGGCGACAATGTGCTGAAGGACCTGCCGGATGCCGGCCAGGCCTTCGACCTCGCAAAGGCCCCGGATGAGGCCGAAGCGGCGCTCGCGGCCTTGAAGGAAAAGCTCGCCGGCAAGATCGTCGGCGTCCAGACCGGCTCCACCGCGGCGACCTTCGCAACCGAATATTTCAAGGACCTGGATATCCGCGAATATCCCTCCTTCGAACAGCTCGGACTGGAACTGACGGCCGGGCGCATCGACCTCGCCGTGGCCAATGTCACGGCCTTCAAGGCGGTGATCGACGCCAATCCGGCGGGCACGCTGGTCTTTACCGGCCCCACCTTCGCCGGCGGCGTGCTCGGACTGGGGACGATCAACGTCGCCCTGCGGCCGGCCGACGACGCGCTGCGCGCAGCCTTCGACGCCGCCATCACCGACCTCAACAGGGACGGGACCAACAAGGCCCTGACCGAAAAATGGTTCGGCGTGGATATCTCGGTCCACGAATAGAGCGTTCCATCCCTTCCCCGCCAGGGGAGGGGATAACCGCCCCGCGAAGCAACGCATTCAAAGATCGCACAGGGACTGCCATGTTCGAGCCCGTCGGACCCGCCGAGGCAACGCTCACCATCTATCTGGACGGCCGCGCCATCCCGGCGCGGGCCGGAGAAACCGTCGCGGCATGCCTTCTTCGCGCCGGCATAACCCACTTCCGCACGACGCCGGTCAGCGGCGTCCCGCGGTTGCCCTTTTGCATGATCGGGCATTGCTTCGACTGCCTGATCGAGATCGACGGCATCGGCAGCCGCCAGGCCTGCCTGAGCCAGGTCGAGACCGGCATGCGGCTGCGTACCCAGGATGG
>CAMLOC010000500.1 GCA_946481465.1 uncultured Shinella sp.
GCTGGCCAAGGGCTGGCGGCTTTCCGTCTGGTCGGTGCCGGCGATGATGGTGCGGGACGTCATGATGCCGGCCAGCTGGCTGCGCGCCTGGATCGGCGGCGCCATCGACTGGCGCGGCAACACGATGACGATCGGGACGAATGCCTGCGAGCTGAAGGAGGCACCGGCGGGGCCGTAAGCGCCCCTCATGCCGTGACGCGCAGGCCCTCCAGCAGCGTGCGGAACCCCCGGACGGCGCGCTTCGAGGTCTCCTCCGGATCGTCGGACTTGGCGATCCACAGCGCCGCATGGCTGCTCGCCCCGTTGATCAGCCGGGCGGCCGCCTCCGTGTCGATCTCCGCCATCACGCCATCGGCCTTCAACTGCGCGATGCTGCGGCTGAGGGCGGCGATGCAGCCATTGTTGGTCGGCCATTGCGAGACGTCGCCGAGCACGGCCGGACCGTCGCGGAACATGATGCGCTGGATTTCCGGCTCCAGCGCCATCTCGATATAGGCGACGCATTCCGCGACGAAACCCTGCCAGCGGTTCGGCGCCGCCGCCGAGATCCGGTTGAGCCGCAGCGTCATTTCCGCGTCGATCTCTTGGATCACCGCCTGGAGCAGCCCCTTCTTGTCGCCGAAATGGTGATAGAGCGCGCCGCGCGTCAGCCCGGCCCCCGCGGTGAAGTCGTCCATCGACGCGGCGGCATAGCCCACCGTGCCGAAGGCCTGCCGCCCGGCGGCGATCAGCTTGGCCCGGGTTTCTGCGATCATTTCCTCACGCGGCTTGCGCATGGCGTCTCTCCATTCACATACGTCACGTATTTTATTTGACATACGCCGCGTATGCAACTATCTCTTCGACATACGCCGCGTATGTAATTATCGAACCCGTCCCTTTCCAGGAGCAGGCCATGTCCAACCCCTACAAGGAAATCTTCAGCGTGCCGGGAACCAAAACGTTCTCCGCCGCCGGCTTCCTCGCCCGCCTTCCCATCGCCATGGCGCCGATCGGCATCGTCGCCATGCTGTCGCAGACGCATGGCGAATACTGGCTCGCCGGCGCGGTCTCCGCCACCTTCGCGCTCACCAATGCGCTCATCGCGCCGCAGGTCTCCCGCCTCGTCGACCGCTTCGGCCAGTCGGCGGTGCTGACGCCGGCGACCATCGTCTCCGTCCTCGCCTTCCTCGCGCTGATCGCGGCCACGAACCGGGGCTGGCCGGTCTGGACGCTCTTCGCCGCCGCCTTCCTCGCCGCCGCCATGCCCTCGATGCCCGCCATGCTGCGTGCCCGCTGGACGGAGATCTTTCGCGACCGGCCCGAGCTCAACACGGCCTTCGCCTTCGAATCGGCCGCCGACGAGCTGGTCTACATCGCCGGCGCCTCGCTCTCGGTCGGCCTTGCCGTCGCGCTCTTCCCGGAGGCCGGCATGCTGGTCAGCACCGCCTTCCTCGCCCTCGGCACGCTCGCCTTCGTGCTGCAGCGCGCGACGGAACCGGCCGTGCAGCACGTCGCCGGCAGCGCGCCGCAGAAATCCGCGATCCGCCTGCGCCCCGTCCAGGTCATCACGCTCGCCCTCGTCTTCGTCGGCGCCACCTTCGCCACCGCCGAGGTCTCGGCCGTCGCGATCACCAAGGACCTCGGCCAGCCGAGTGCCGCCAGCCTCGTCATCGGCGTCTATGCCATCGGCTCCTTCGTCGTCGGCCTTGTCCTCGGCGCGCTGAACCCGGGGATGGCGCTGCACAGGCAGCTGATGATCGCCGTCGCCGTGCTGGCGCTCACCGCCCTGCCGCTGCCCTTCGCCGGCACGGTGCCGCTGCTCGCCTTCGCCGTCTTCGTCAGCGGCGTCGCCATCTCGCCCACCTTCATCACCGCCTTCGGCCTCGTCGAGCGCCGCGTGCCGTCCGCCATGCTGACGGAGGGCGTCACCTGGGTGACGACCGGCATCGGCATCGGCATGGCGCTGGGCGCCTTCGTCGCCGGCTGGGCGGTAGACACGTTCGGCGCCCAGAACGGCTTCTGGGTCTCCGTCGCCGCCGGCCTCGGCGCGGCCCTCACCATCGGCATCGGCCAGCGGGTGCTTGCCGGCGAGGATTGCGGTGGCGGAGAATGCGCCCTCGCCCAGGCGGCCGAATGACAAAAGCAGGAAGCCCGGCAAAAATGCCGGGCTCCTTCTATCGCCAAGGCAATCAACCTCTCCGAACCACGGGTGCGTGTGGATCCTCGGGTCAAGCCCGAGGATGACGGGAAAGGTGGTCCTTCCAAAAGCAAGAGCCCGGTGTCTCCACCGGGCTCGGTTCTTTGACAAGCCTCTCCCCGCCCCCTGCCGTCATCCTCGGGCTTGACCCGAGGATCCACCGCCGCACCCGCGGCGAGGCCGGTCGGGTCTGGCCCGGCAGACGCAGAGGAGGCTTTCCTCAGACGAGGCGGCTCTGTTCCAGCGCCGCTTCCACGAAGCTCGCGAAGAGCGGGTGCGGATCGAGCGGACGGCTCTTCAGTTCCGGATGGTACTGCACGCCGATGAACCACGGATGGTCGGGATACTCCACCGTCTCCGGCAGGATGCCGTCCGGCGACATGCCGGAGAAGACGAGGCCGCAGCCTTCCAGCCGGTCCTTGTAGTCGACATTCACCTCGTAGCGATGGCGATGGCGTTCGGAAATGTCCGTCGAGCCGTAGATGTCGGCGATCTTCGTGCCGCCCTTCAGCGAAGCGCGATAGGCGCCGAGGCGCATCGTGCCGCCGAGGTCGCCCGAGGCCGAGCGCTTCTCCAGTTCGTTGCCCTTCACCCATTCCGTCATCAGGCCGACGACGGGTTCCGCCGTCTTGCCGAATTCGGTGGAGGAGGCCCTGTCGATGCCGGCAAGGTTGCGCGCCGCTTCCACCACCGCCATCTGCATGCCGAAGCAGATGCCGAAATAGGGCACCTTGCGCTCGCGGGCAAAGCGCGCCGCGTTGATCTTGCCTTCCGAGCCGCGCTCGCCAAAACCGCCGGGAACGAGGATGCCGTGCACCTTTTCGAGATAGGGCGCCGGGTCCTCCTTCTCGAAGACCTCCGACTCGATCCATTCGAGCTTGACCTTGACGTGGTTGGCGATGCCGCCGTGGTAGAGCGCCTCGATCAGCGATTTGTAGGCGTCCTTGAGGCCGGTGTACTTGCCGACGATGGCGATCGTCACCTCGCCTTCCGGCGTCTTGATGCGGTCGGAGACGGTCTGCCAGGCTTCGAGGCGCGGTTTCGGCGCCGGCTCGATGCCGAAGGCGGCCAGCACCTCGTCGTCGAGGCCTTCCTTGTGATAGGCGAGCGGCACGTCGTAGATCGACGCCACGTCGAGCGCCTGGATGACCGCCGTCGGGCGCACGTTGCAGAACAGCGACAGCTTCTTGCGCTCGGCCTCGGGGATCTCGCGGTCGGCGCGCACGAGCAGGATGTCCGGATGGATGCCCATCGCCTGCAGCTCCTTGACGGAGTGCTGCGTCGGCTTGGTCTTCAGTTCGCCCGCCGCCGGGATATAGGGCATCAGCGTCAGGTGGACATAGACGGCGGTGCCGCGCGGCAGGTCGTTGCCGAGCTGGCGGATCGCCTCCATGAAGGGCATGGCCTCGATGTCGCCCACCGTGCCGCCGATCTCGCAGATGACGAAATCGTAGTCCTCGTTGCCTTCGGTGACGAAGTTCTTGATCTCGTTGGTGACGTGCGGAATGACCTGCACGGTCGCGCCGAGATAGTCGCCGCGGCGTTCCTTGTCGATGATGTTCTTGTAGATGCGACCGGTGGTGATGTTGTCGGTCTTGGTGGCCGAGCGGCCGGTGAAGCGCTCGTAGTGGCCGAGGTCGAGGTCGGTTTCCGCGCCGTCGTCGGTGACGAACACCTCGCCGTGCTG
>CAMLOC010000501.1 GCA_946481465.1 uncultured Shinella sp.
GAAGTGGTGCGCGTCGTTGCCAACAAGGCCAAGAAGCAGGTCTTCGCCTATGGTCAGGACGGCAATCTGATCGCCGCCTATCCGGCCACCATCGGTTCAACGGATACGCCCTCGCCAAGCGGCACGCACACGGTGGAGCGCATCGCGCTCAATCCCGGCTACACCTATAATCCGAAGATCAACTTCAAGCAGGGCCAGAACGACAAAATCCTGCAGATTCCGCCGGGTCCGAACGGCCCGGTCGGCACGGTCTGGATCGCGCTGTCGAAGCCGACCTACGGCATTCACGGCACGCCGGAACCCTCCAAGATCGGCAAGACGCAGAGCCACGGCTGTATCCGCCTGACCAACTGGGACGCGACGGAACTCGCCAAGATGACAAGCGCCGGCGTGACGGTCGAGTTCGTCGACTGACGATCGGACACCGGCCCTCGGCGGGCTTCGGCTTGATGAAAGACATCCCCTCACCCATTACCGCCATCCCCGCGCCCGGAGCGTGGATGGTCGGGTCAGGCCCGACCATGACGGAGGAGAGCCATGTCATTCTCGACACGGCATTCGTCGCCGGCTTTTTCGTGCGTGCTATAAAGCGGCAGGTGCCTCAGGCCGCGTTTCTGTAGCCAGAGCCCTGGGCCGGGCGGGCCTCGCCGCTGGTGCGGAAGGCGCTGAGCTGGGCGGCGATGGAGGCGGCTTCCTGCGTCAGGGCCTGGCTGGCGGCATTCGCCTCCTCGACCATGGCGGCGTTCTGCTGGGTGATCTGGTCCATGGCGTTGACCGCCTGGTTGACCGCCTGCAGGCCCGTCGCCTGTTCCGCCGTGCTGGCGCGGATCGCGTTGAACACCGCGCTGACCTCGACGACCTGGGTGACGATCTGGCGCAACGACTGGGCCACCTCGCCGACCGAGCGCACGCCGTCCTCGACCTGGCTGTGCGACTTGGCGATGAGGTTCTGGATGTCCTTCGCCGCATCGGCACAGCGCTGGGCGAGCGCGCGCACTTCCGAGGCGACGACGGCAAAGCCGCGGCCCGCCTCGCCGGCCCGCGCCGCCTCGATGCCGGCATTGAGCGCGAGCAGGTTCGTCTGGAAGGCGATCTCGTCGATCACCTCGATGATGTTGGCGATGGCCGAGGAGGAGGCCTGGATCTCGCCCATGGCAACGATCGCGTGTTCCACGACCTCGCCGCCGCGCTGCGCGTTGTCGCGCGCGGCCATGACGAGGGCGTTCGCCTCGTTGGCGCTCTGGGCGGTCTGGCGCACGGTGGTGGTCACCTGCTCGACGGCAGCCGCCGTCTCCTCCAGGTTGGCGGCCTGCCGTTCGGTGCGCTTGGCAAGGTCGTCCGAGGCCGCCGCGATCTCCTGCGCGCTGAGATGGATGGAGCCCGCGCCGGTGCCGATATTGCCGATCGCCTGCGAGAGCGTGGAAATGGCGTGGTTGAAGTCGTCCCGCAGCGCCTCGTAGGCCTCCGGCAGCGGGCCGGTGATGCGCGCGGTGAGGTCGCCGTCGGAAATGCGCTTCAGCGCGGCGCCGAAGCTGTCGCTGATGATCTTGCGCTCTTCGGCGACGACCTGCGCCTGCACCGCCTGCTGCTTGGCAAGGTCCGACATGTCGTTGTAGACGGAAATCGACAGGTCCATGTCGAGGAACAGGGCCTTGAGCAGGCTGGTGAAGCGCGCCGCGAACTCCTCCGGCCCGACCTCCGGCCGGGCAAAGAGGCCCGGCTTCGGCCACAGCGATTTGACGGCTTCCGTGAGGAGATGCTCGACGATCAGCGCATAGCCGCCGATATACCAGCGCGGCTCCAGGCCGATGCGCGCATGCACGCGGCCGATCGTCTGGACCTTGGCGGCATACTCCCCGGAGAAATCGCCGGCGGCGATGTTCGCCCAGTGGCCGAGCTGGGCATTCTTCGCCCGGTTGATATGCGCGTCGTTGGAAAAGAGGCGGTTCACCTCCGGGCTCTTGCGCACGATGGCATAGAACTTGTCCAGCGCCGGGCCGAGCTCCTTCTCGATGAAGGGCTTGAGCGTGCGGAGCCGCTTCAGCGCCGCCTCGTCGAGGCCGAGATATTCCAGGCGGCGCGCGATATCGTGGTTCTGGCTGGCGGTCTGCGGGGCTGGCTTCATTCCGGAATATCCTGGCTACTCAAGAGAACGGGAAAGCAATGGAAAATCGGGGCTGCGATGCCGGGCGGCATCGCCACAGGCCCGTAACCCTTCATGGGTCCCCGTGGAGGCGCATTGCCGAAGGGGTGGCTTTCTAACGCGATATCATTAGGTTAGGCATGGTAAATTGTTCATTACCAGCTTTGCGTTGCGGCATGAAAAAACGGCCGCGCCCTTCGTCGCAGCCGTTCTTGTCATTCGTCAATCCTGAAGCTCAGGCTGCCCGCTGCAGCGTGCGGAAGAAGCCGCGCTCGGCGTTAACGCGCTTGCGCGCCGGCAGGAGGCGCATCACCTCGTCGGCGAAGAGGCGCGCATTCTCGCAGGCCTTGTCGAGGTTGCTCACCTTGGCCGCATCCATCGTATAGAGCGAGCCGCCGCAATCGAAGATGTCGCGGAAGGCGGTGCGCTCGCCGATCGGCGTATCGAGCACGGCCACGCCGCGCGCGGCGAGCAGCGTCTTGACGGCGCTCATCGCACGGGTCGTCACCAGTGAATTCGTGCGGGTGAGCACGACCGAATGGTTGATGCGGATGCCCGCCTTCTCGTCGAGCTGCTTCAGGAGTTCGAGGATATGCGCCGCCCCGCGGGCGTCCATCGCACAGCCCTGCACCGGGATCATCACATGGTCGGAGAGGCCGATGGCGGTGGCGACCAGCGCGTCGCGCGCACCGGCAAGGTCGATGATGAAATAATCGGTCGTCTGCCGGTTCTCGCGGATATGGCACTGGAGCGAGGCCATCGAGACTTCCGAGATGACGGCGATGTTGCGCTGGCGGCCGGACACCTCGTGCCAATGGCTGATCCAGCGCTGCGGATCCGCATCCAAGATGGTGATGCGGTGGCCCCGGCTGGCAAGCTCGGTGGCAAGGATCAGGGCCGCGGTGGTCTTGCCCGCACCGCCCTTGGCATTGGCAAATGTGATGACTGGCATGTCTTTCCTCGTGAATGCTGCGAGCTTCCTCATCGCTCTCGTCAGACGACCCGGTGACAATGGCGCCCGCTGCATCAAACCTTTCAAAACATGGTTAACGAAATGGAAACATGCATATGGCGAAGATTAACGAGAAGGGCCGGAAACTTGCGCTTTCGCAAGAAAAAGGCCCGAAAAACCGTGGTTTTCCGGGCCTCTGTCATTTGTTAACGGCAAGAATTCAGATGCACTCGACGAAGAGGCGCTTGGCCGCGTCCAGCGTGAGTTCCACCGGATTGCCGCCGGCCGTCGGGTCGACGATCGCCATGGCGGCCATCTCGTCGATCCGGTCGGTGGTCACGCCGAGCGCGGAAAGCTTGTCCGGCACGCCGAGTTCCTCGCGCAGGCGCAGCACATAGTCGAAGAAGCCGTCGAAGCCGCCCGGTATGCCGAGATAGGCGGCGGCGCTGGCGATCTTCGCCTCGATGGCCGGGCGGTTGAAGGTCAGCACCGGCGGCATGACGACGGCATTGGTCATGCCGTGATGCGTGTTGTAGATGGCGCCGACCGGGTGCGACAGCGAGTGGATCGCGCCAAGCCCCTTCTGGAAAGCGACGGCGCCCATGGCGGCAGCCGACATCATGTTGGCGCGCGCCTCGATGTCCGTACCGTCCTTGTAGGCACGCGGCAAAAATTCCTTGACGAGGCGCATGCCCTCAAGCGCGATGCCCTGGCTCATCGGGTGGTAGAACGGCGAGGAATAGGCTTCCAGGCAGTGCGCGAAGGCGTC
>CAMLOC010000502.1 GCA_946481465.1 uncultured Shinella sp.
CCGGGCGATCCTGGAGGCCGAGGGTCTCGGCGTCCACGTCCACACCTCGCCCCATCTCGTCAACTGGCACGAGCGCTACCGGCTCGCCGTCAAGGGCGGGCGCGGGGCGCTGGTCGGCGATACGGTGCTCGCCGATGCGGTGCGCCGCGTGGCGGAGGCCAATGGCGGCGAGAAGATCACCGTCTTCGAGATCCTGACCGCCGTCACCTTCCTCCTTTTCTCCGAACATCAGGCCGACGTGGCGATCATCGAGGTCGGCCTCGGCGGCCGTTTCGACGCGACCAACGTCATCCCGCGCCCGGCCGTTTCCGTCATCATGCCGATCTCGCTCGACCATCAGGCCTATCTCGGCGACCGCGTCGAACTGATCGCGGCGGAAAAGGCCGGCATCATGAAGCGCGGCGCGCCCGTCGTCATCGGCTTCCAGACGGAAGAGGCGGCCCGCGACGTGCTGGTCGAGACCGCCGAACGGCTCGGCTGCCCGCATGCCGTCTACGGCCAGGATTTCATGGCCCATGAAGAGTTCGGCCGCCTCGTCTACCAGGACGAATTCGGCCTTGCCGACCTGCCGCTGCCGCGCCTGCCCGGCCGCCACCAATATGCCAATGCCGCCGCGGCGATCCGCGCGGTCAAGGCCGCCGGCTTTGCCGTTTCCGAACAGGCGCTGGAGCAGGGCCTCGGCCGGGTCGAATGGCCGGGCCGCCTGCAAAGGCTGACGGACGGCGCGCTCCTGCGGCTTGCCCCGCGCGGTAGCGAGATCTGGGTCGATGGCGGGCACAATCCCGGCGCCGGCCAGGTCATCGCCGAGACGATGGCGAATTTCGAGGAGCGCGAGCCGCGCCCGCTCTTCCTTGTCACCGGCATGATCAACACGAAGGAGCCGGTCGGCTATTTCGAGCCCTTCGGCGGCCTCGTCGAGCGGGTCTTCACCGTGCCGATCCGCGGCTCCGATGCCGGTCTCGATCCGGTGGCGCTTGCCGGCGATGCGGCCCGCGCCGGCCTCGAGGCCCAGCCGCTGTCGACCGTTGCCGATGCGCTGGCCGAGATCGCCCGCATCACGGAAGAGGACGAGGTGCCGCCGCGCATCCTGATCGGCGGTTCGCTCTACCTCGTCGGCGACGTCCTCGCCGACAACGGCACACCCCCCGCCTGAGCACAAAAAAGCCCGGCATCGCTGCCGGGCTTGATCGGGTCAAGTCGCGCGGCCGGTCAGGCGGCGCTGGAGATCCAGCTGGAAAGGGCGGTCTTCGGCGCGGCGCCGACCTTGATGTCGGCGACTTCGCCGCCCTTGAACATGGCGAGCGTCGGAATGGAGCGTACGCCGTACTGGGCGGCCAGTTCCGGGTTCTCGTCGATGTTCAGCTTGGCGACCTTCACCTTGCCGGCGAGTTCCGTCGAGATTTCCTCGAGCGCGGGGGCGATCATCTTGCACGGGCCGCACCATTCGGCCCAGAAATCGACGATGACCGGCTCTGCGGAATTGAGAACTTCAGCCTGGAAGTTGGACTGGTCGACTTTTACGGTAGCCATGAGGCTCTCCTTGATGGTGATCGTTGTACTCAATGTGATGCCGGCGCGGGCCGGTTTCAAGGCCCCGTGCCGCTTTGCCGATGCCCGGAAGGGCGACCGGTCGTCCCGTCCGGTATCTCACTTCGAGGCGAGTTCGGCAAGGCTTGCCGCCATCAGGCCGGCGTCCAGCCAATAGGTTTTCGCTGCCTCCGTGTAGATCAGCCCGCAGCGGATTTCCCGCTGCGGATAGAGCGGCGCGAGGATCGCGCGGTAGATCGCAAGCTGCGCCCGGTGCTCGAATGGAATGTCGGCAGGGGAGGCCGGCGGCACGCGGTTCGTCTTGAAGTCGACGATCTCGACGGCCGCATCGGTGATCGCCATGCGGTCGATGCGGCCGGAGACCGCATAGTCCCGGCTGCCGAGCGTCAGCGTGCCCATGATCGACACTTCCGCCCGGGCGGCGGACGAGAAGATCGCGGCGAGATCCCTGTCGCCCATCACGGCAAGGGTCGCCTGGATCAGCGAAGCTCGCGCGCTTTCCGGCCAGTGGGCGGCCGCCCGTTCGAGATAGCGCCGCGCCGCCGCCGGTCGCTCCGCAACGTCGAAGGCGGGCAGGACCTGGAGGAAACGGTGCAGGATGCGCCCCCGCTCCATCGCAAGGCCAGCGCCGGGGGCGCCGCCCTTCCGGCCGAACAGTACCGAGGGCACCAGGAGGTCTGCCGCATCCGTCTCGATCACCGCCGCCGCGCCCGAGGGGCTGAGCGGCCGGGGCAGCGATTTTTGCGGCGGCAGGGGCCGGCCCAGTGCCTCGGGAAGCGTGACTGTCGCCTTCTCCTCGGCAGGGGCCGCGGTGACTGCCTCCAGGGTCGCAGCGCCGGCCTCGCGCCAGGCAAATCCCGGCCAGCTCTCGCCCGCGGTCGAGAACGTCCTTTCCACGCACCGCGTGCCATCGGCCGAAAGCGCCGCCGTGATCATCTGATGCCAGGTGTCCTTGTTCTCCAGCCGGCCGCGATAGCCGCAGACGACGAGGCGGTCCGCCGCGCGGGTCATCGCCACATAGAGCAGGCGGCGGTATTCTTCCTCCGCGCCGGTCCTGATGCGCTCCCCGTCGGCCGTGGTCAGCGCATTGCCGAGGTCTTTCAGCGGCAGCCAGGCCGGCAGGCCGCCGGCAAGGCCGGGCGCTGCAAGGAAGCGCAGATGCGGCATGTGGCTGGGGCTGAAGGGCTTGGCCCCGCCATCGACGAGGAAGACGACCGGCGCCTCCAGGCCCTTGGCGGCATGCACCGTCATGATGCGGATCTCGCCGCGCGCCTTGTCCTGCTCGCGCTTGACGGTGGGGGCTTCGAGTTCCAGCGTGGAAACGAAGGCCTGCAGGCCCGGCAGGCCGTTCTCCTCCTGCTCCAGCGCGAATGTCAGGAATTCGTCGATGATCTCGCCGGCTTCCGCCCCGAGCCGGGCGAGGAAGGCCCGCCGGCCGCCGCCGGCACCGAGGATGCGCGCATAGAAATCGTGCACGGCCTGGCCCTGCGCATCGCGCAGCATCTCCCTCAGCCGCCGCACGATGCCGGCCAGCGCCGCGTCCTCTTCCGCCGCCGCGACGAGCCGCGGCCAGAGCCCTTGTCTTTCGCCGCGCCGTGCCGCCAGCGCGAACAGCATGTCCTCGTCGAGGTTGAACAGCGGGCTCTTCAAGAGCGCGGCCAGCGAAAGGTCGTCCTCCGGCAGCACGGCGAAGCGGCCGAGCGCCATCAGGTCCTGCACGGCAATGTGCTTCGTCAGCACCAGCCGGTCGGCGCCGGCGACGGGCAGGTTGTGCCGCTGCTTCAGCGTGCGCGTCAGCGCATTGACGAAGGCATCGCGCTTGCGCACCAGCACGATGACGTCGCCGGCCGCCATCGGCCGCGTCTTGCCCTTTTCCGTTACCGTCTCCCGGCCGATCCAGGCCGCGAGCGTATCGGCGATGCGCCGCGCCAGCACGTTGATCGGCGCCTCCTCGGCCACCGCGTCGAAGGGTGCCGTCCAGTCCTCCTCGTCGAGCCCCGGCGGTGCGGCGATCACCTCCCAGATATCGACCGCGCCCGGCTCGCGCCCGCGGTTGGAGGCATGCACGATCTCGCTGCCGTCCGGCGTCAGGCCGCGCGCATTGGCGGGGTCGAGAAAGACCTGGTCGACGGCCGAGAGCACTTCGCGCGTCGAGCGGAAGGAGAGGAGCAGCCGGATGGGGCTGAAGGCGGCCTCCGCCGCCTGCGTGCGGCGAAGAACCGTGCGGCCCTCCTCGGCGAACCGTTCCGGCCGGGCGCCCTGGAAGGAGTAGATCGACTGCTTCTCGTCGCCGACGGCGAAGATGG
>CAMLOC010000503.1 GCA_946481465.1 uncultured Shinella sp.
CGATTCCTCGCGCCGGTGGCGGAGGCCTTTCAACTCGTTCTCCATCTCGACCAGTCTCAGCCCGACATCGCGCAACAGGCGCTCGTCGCCCCGCGCGATAAGCAGCCGCAAGGCTTCCCGTTCCGCCCGTGACTGACAATAGCGCTTCACAAACTCCAGCACTTTTCCGAAAATACCCATGGCCATTGCCTTTCATTCCTCGGCAAGAGCCAAGCAAACCGGTAGACATTTCACAAACGAATAGCGATGATGGCAGGCATCAGGAAAAGCGATGGCGCCATGTATCCTCCTCTCGAAAGCGATCTGCTCCGCATCTTCGTCGCCGTCGCCCAGGCCGGCAATGTCACCCATGCGTCCGACAGGCTGGGGCGCACCCAGTCGGCGGTCAGCATGCAGGTGCGCAAGCTGGAGGAGGCGGTGGGCGTGACGCTCTTTGCCCGCGGCCCGCGCGGCGTCGCCCTGACGCCGGAGGGGCAGCGGCTGCTGCCCTATGCGCGGCGCATCGTCGGGCTTGTCGACGAGACGACGGCGGCGATGCGCGCCGTGCCGCTCGACGGGCCGGTGCGGGTCGGCATTCCCGAGGAATACAACCAGACGGTCCTGCCCAATGCGCTGGCCGCCTTCGCGGAAATCCACCCGGACACCGAGGTGACGGTGCTGTGCGGCTACACCGCGCAGCAGCTTGCGGCGCTGGAGGCGGACGAACTCGACCTCGCCATCATCTTCGACTGGTGCGACGGGGTTTCGGGAGAACTGCTGGCCATCGACCCGACGGTCTGGGTCACCTCGGTGGCGCACAACCGCCACCTCGAGCGGCCGATGCCGGTCGCCGTCTACTGGCGGTCGAGCTGGTGCCGGGATTTTGCCCTGCGCTCGCTGGAGCGCCACGCGATCTCCCACCGCATCGCCTATACCTGCGATACGAGTGGCGGGCTGCGCTCGGCGGTGGTGAGCGGCCTCACCGTCGCGCCTTTGTCGCGCAGCACCATTCCGCCCGGCACGCGCGAACTGACCGCGGCGGAGGGCTTTCCGCCGATCGATTCCTCACGCGTCGTCTTGAAGCGCAACCCGCGGCGCAGCGGGCCGACGATCGACGGCATGGCCGACATGATCCGCAAATCCTTCGGGCCGCTGGCGCCGGCGGCCGATCAGGCCTTCGGATAGGCCTTTTCAAGCCCGCCCGAGCGGGCAAGGCCCGCGCGGAAGGCCGCATGTGCGGCGTGCTGGCTGGAGCGGGCGGCCTCGGTCAGCCGCATTTGCAGGCGCGCGGGCGCCGTCTCGCCCAGCCATTCGCCGAGCCTTTCCAGCTTCAGCGAGTTGAGGAAACGGGCGGCGGCGGCGCGGTTCAGGTGCAGGTCGAGGCCTTCGAGCAGGTTTTCGTCCTGCTGGGGATTTTCCATCAGGAGGCGCAGATAGGCCTGGTCGGCCTCGCCGAGGGCACCCAGCTTGTCGGCCACGGTCTCCCGGTCGGGAAAGGCTGCAAGATCGGCACTCATGTTCATCCCCCAAGAATCGCTGCTGCTCTAGATAGGACAGGGAAAAAGCGGGTCGCAAGCCTGGAATGGGTGTTTGGACTAAAAATCCAATATTGACAAATCATCCATTTTTGGATTGTCTGCCGCCATGTTCGATTCATCCAATGCCGACCTCTTGCTTCGCCAGCACGCCGCGACGGCCGCGGCCGTCTCCGCCCTGTTCTACCCCCACGCCGAGGTCGTGCTGCACGATCTGGAGACCGGGTTGATCGCCGGTATCTGGAACGCCTTTTCCGGCCGCACGGCGGGCATGGAATCGCTCGTCGGGGCGGCGCTGGAGGAGGCCGGCGAGGGCGGCATCTACGGCCCCTACGAGAAGACCGGCGAGGACGGGCGGCGCCTGAAATCGGTGACCGCGGTGCTGAAGGACGACTTCGGCCAGGCGCTCGGCCTTTTCTGCATCAACATGGACGTCTCGCATTTCGATGCCGCGGCAAAGCTGCTCTCGGCCTTTGCCGGCGCGGCGGCCGCCCGCCCGACCTCGCTTTTCGCCGGCGACTGGCGTGAGGAGATCAACACGGCGCTGCACGACTGGCTGCGCACCCGCGGGCTGGCGCTGACGGCGCTGAAGAAGGGCGACCGGGTGGCGCTGGTCGCCGCGCTCGACGAGCGCGGCCTGTTCCAGACCCGCAACGCCGTCGACCATCTCGCCGGCCTCATCGGCGCCTCGCGCGCCTCGATCTACAATTACCTCGCCGATGCCCGGCGCCAGAGCCAGAACCAGAAGGACAAGGCCCCGTGACCACGCTGCCGGATTTCCGCCTCGAAACCCATTTCTCGCGCTGGGAGTTCAAGGCGCGCCACCACATGACGGCGAGCGATGCCGAGACGATGGCCATGTCGGACCTCCTGGCGCTGGCCGGGCCGGAGGATCGCGAAGCCTGGGAGCGTGTCGCGCTCGGCTATACCGAGACCTGGGGCGCGCCCGAACTGCGCGAGACCATCGCGACGACCTACGAGACGCTGTCGGGCGCCGATATCCTGACTTTCGCGGGGGCAGAGGAGGGGCTTTACTGCGCCATGCTGGCGCTGCTTGCGCCCGGCGACCATGCCATCGTCACCGTGCCGAACTACCAGTCGATGGAGACCCTGCCGGTCACCATCGCCGGCCACGTCACGGGCATCGCGCTCAGGCCGGAAAACCGCTGGCAGCTCGACCTCGACGACGTGCGTGCCGCGCTGCGTCCCGAAACGAAACTCATCGCCGTCAATTTCCCGAACAATCCGACCGGCACCATCGCCGACCCGGCGATCTTCCGCGGGCTGGTTGATCTGTGCGCCGAGCGCGGCATCCATCTCTTTTCCGACGAGGTCTATCGCGGGCTGGAGATCGACGCCGAAAGGCGCCTGCCGCAGGCGGCGGACCTCTTCGACAGGGGCATCTCGCTCAATGTCATGTCCAAGGCTTACGGCCTGCCGGGCCTGCGCATCGGCTGGATCGCCTGCCGCGACCATGCCCTGCTGGCGCGCATGGAGAAGATGAAGCACTACCTGTCCATCTGCAATGCGCGCCCCTCCGAGGTGCTTGCCGGCATCGCGATCAGGGCGCGCGAGACGATCTTCGCCCGCAACCGCGCGCTTTGCGCGGAAAACATCGCCAGGATCGGCGCTTTCTTCGCCGGGTATCCGGACCTGTATGAGTGGGTCGCGCCCGACGGCGGCTGCGTCGCCTTCCCGCGCTATCGCGGCGCCGACGGCGTGGAGGCGCATTGCCGCCGGCTGGTGGAGGAGAAGGGCGTCCTGCTGCTGCCCTCCAGCCTCTACGTCTCCGACCTCCTGCCGGTGCCGGCGGACCGTTTCCGGGTCGGCGTCGGCCGGCGCAACATGGAGGCGGGGCTCGACGCGTGGCGTTCGTTCCTGTCGGAGCAAGGGTTCTAGCCGCCCTGGAGGATGTCGGTCGCCTTGTGATCGTCGTCAACACCGTCGATCAGCAGCACGTCGCCGTCCGAGTTGCGGGTGCGCAGCGGCAGGATTGCCTGGTAGGCGGGAGACTCGTACCAGGCCTCCGCGGCGCGGCGGTTCGGGAAGGACAGCATGATGATGTCGCCGGAAAAGCTGCCTTCCAGCACGCGCCTGTTGCCGTCGCCGTGCAGCACGAACCTGCCGCCGAAAGGCGCCATGGTGGCGTCGATCGCCTCCAGATAGGCGATGATATCCGCCCCGAAGGCGATATTGCGAAGATGGGCGAGGGCGTAGGTGGTCATGGGTCTCTCCTGTGCGTTGCGGTATGGGAGAAACCTACGGCGCCCTCCGCGGCAGATCGATTACCTTGCGGGTAATGCCGGCGCCTATCTGCTTCTGAAGGCCAGGGC
>CAMLOC010000504.1 GCA_946481465.1 uncultured Shinella sp.
GTCGTGCAGCCCGCGCCGGCGCGGGCGCGCGGGCGGAGTAACTGGGGGCGCTTGCCCCTCATCCGCCTGCCGGCACCTTCTCCCCGCAAGCGGGGAGAAGGAGAAGAAGGCGCCCGCTTTTCCTGATCGGGAAGCCGGTGCGACGAATTCCTTCTCCCCGCTTGCGGGGAGAAGGTCGCGGCAGCGGGATGAGGGGCGGCCCCATCCCGCCTCCGCCATGGATAAAACCACCGATCACCTTGCGCCCGCCCCGCAAGGTGATCTTTTCATGTCGGGAATCGGCCAGTCCATGGCCGGTTTCCGGTGCAGTATGGCGGCAGCGTCCGGTCATTATGGCAGAGTGAGCACAATGCGTTTCGACGGCACAGCAGGGACTGAGAACACCATGAGCGAAACCGCGAGCAAGGATCCCCTCGTCCTCTTCATGCCCTCGGGCAAGCGCGGCCGCTTCCCGGTCGGCACCCCGGTGCTGGAGGCCGCGCGCAAACTCGGCGTTTATGTCGAGAGCGTCTGCGGCGGCCGCGCCACCTGCGGGCGCTGTCAGATCGAGGTGCAGGAAGGCAATTTCGCCAAGCACAAGATCGTCTCCTCGCTGGACCACATCTCGGAAAAAGGCCCCAAGGAAGAGCGCTACGAGAAGGTGCGCGGCCTGCCCGAGGGCCGCCGCCTCTCCTGTTCCGCCCTCATCCTCGGCGATCTCGTCGTCGACGTGCCGCAGGACACCGTCATCAACGCGCAGGTCGTGCGCAAGGCGGCGACGGACCGCGTCATCGAGCGCAACGCCGCCGTCCAGCTCTGCTATGTCGAGGTGGACGAACCCGACATGCACAAGCCCCTCGGCGATCTCGACCGCCTCAAGGTCATGCTGGAAAAGGACTGGGGCTGGAAGGACCTGCTCATCGCCCCGCACCTCATCCCGCAGGTGCAGTCGATCCTGCGCAAGGGCAACTGGGGCGTCACCGCCGCCATCCACCGCGACATGGATTCATCGCGCCCCTTCATCGTCGGCCTGTGGCCGGGCCTCAAGAACGAGGCCTACGGCATTGCCTGCGACATCGGCTCGACGACCATCGCCATGCATCTCGTCTCGCTGCTCTCCGGCCGCATCGTCGCCTCCTCCGGCACGTCCAACCCGCAGATCCGCTTCGGCGAGGACCTGATGAGCCGTGTCTCCTATGTCATGATGAACCCGGACGGGCGAGAAGCCATGACCAAGGCGGTGCGCGAGGCCGTCAACGGCCTGATCGGCAAGGTCTGCGCCGAAGGCGAGGTCGACCGCCACGACATCCTCGACATGGTGTTCGTCGCCAACCCGATCATGCACCACCTCTTCCTCGGCATCGACCCGACGGAACTCGGCCAGGCGCCCTTCGCGCTCGCCGTGTCGGGCGCGCTGCAATACTGGGCGCATGAAATCGACATCGACGTGAACCGCGGCGCGCGGCTCTACACGCTGCCCTGCATCGCCGGCCATGTCGGCGCGGACGCAGCCGGCGCGACGCTTTCCGAAGGCCCCTACCGGCAGGACCGCATGATGCTGCTGGTCGACGTCGGCACCAATGCGGAAATCGTGCTCGGCAACAAGGACCGCGTCGTCGCCGCCTCCTCGCCGACGGGGCCCGCCTTCGAAGGCGCGGAAATCTCCTCCGGCCAGCGCGCCGCCCCCGGCGCGATCGAGCGCGTGCGCATCGATGCCGCGACGCTGGAGCCGCGCTTCCGCGTCATCGGCGTCGACAAGTGGTCCGACGAGGAGGGCTTTGCGGAAGCCGCCGCCAGCGTCGGCGTCACGGGCATCTGCGGCTCGGCGATCATCGAGGTCGTCGCGGAAATGTACCTCTCCGGCATCATCTCCGAGGACGGCGTGGTCGATGGGTCCATGGCAGAGCGCAGCCCGCGCATCCTGCAGAACGGCCGCACCTTCTCCTACCTGCTGCATGACGGCGAACCGCGCATCACCGTGACGCAGAACGACATCCGCGCCATCCAGCTTGCCAAGTCCGCGCTCTATGCCGGCATCAAGCTCTTGATGGAGAAGCAGGGCATCGACCATGTCGACACGATCCGCTTTGCCGGCGCCTTCGGCTCGTTCATCGATCCGAAATACGCCATGGTGCTCGGCCTCATCCCGGATTGCGACCTCGCCGAGGTGAAGGCCGTCGGCAACGCCGCCGGCACGGGCGCGCTGATGGCGCTCCTCAACCGTGATCATCGCCGTGAGATCGAGCGCACCGTCGCCCGCATCGAGAAGATCGAGACGGCGCTGGAGCCGAATTTCCAGCAGCTCTTCGTCAACGCCATGGCGCTGCCGAACAAGGTGGATCCCTTCCCGGAACTCGCCAGGGTCGTCACCCTGCCGGAGCGCAAGGTGCTGGCCGACGACGGCGGCGGCGAAGGCGGCGGACGGCGGAGGCGGAGAAGCCGGGAGTAGGACCGCCGAAACCTCCCGTCCTGAAGCCCTCTCTGCCTGCCGGCATCTCCCCCACAAGGGGGGAGAAAGGCTGGCAGCGTACTTTTCCCGAAAATTTTCCGCCGAGGGTGCCGCGACGTAAGTCCCTCCCCCTTGTGGGGAGGGATTTAGGGAGGGGTCCTTCAAGCGCCCCTCAGCAGGCGACCTGCAGCATGTCCATCGGCCGGCGCTCGATGCGGGCGAAGGCGGCGCGGATGTAGTCCGCGACGGCGAGCGCCGGCGTCTCGGCCTCCTCGCTGACGACGAGGCCGATCAGGTAGTGGCCGAGATCCGGCAGGCCGTCCTTCTCGCCGAGCGCCACCATGTCGTCGCCGACGAGGAAGCGCGCCAGCGGGGCAACCGCAAGGTCCGCCCGGATGGCGGCGCGCTGGCCCATGTGGTGGGCGCAGAAATAGGCGACGCGGAAATCGCGGCCGGACCGGCTCAGTTCCTCCAGCGCGCGGGCACGCCAGATGCAGCCCTCCTCCCAGACCGAAACGGGCAGCGGGTTCTTCAGGTGCGCATTGCCGCAGTTCTTGCCCGCCCAGACGAGCTGTTCCTTCAGCAGGATCTCGCCGGGAACGGGAAGGGTGCCGTCCGCGGCATTGAAGATGGCAAGGTCGAGCCGGCGCTCGGCCACGGCACGGCGCAGATTGCCGCTCGTCTCGATCGACACATTGACGGCGATGGACGGATAGGTCTCGGCGAAGCGGCGCAGCACTTCCGGAAGGATGAGCTCGCCCACGTCATCCGGCGCGCCGAGCCGGACCACACCGTTCATTTCCGGCATCATGAAGCGCGAGACCGCCTCGTTGCTGAGCGCGATCAGCCGGCGCGCATAGGACAGCAGCACCTCGCCGTGATGCGTCAGCACCACGGAGCGCGCGTCGCGGCGGAACAGCGTGCAGCCGAGCAGTTCCTCCAGCTTCTTGATCTGCATGGAGACCGCCGACGGCGTGCGGTGCACCGTCTCGGCGGCCGTGGTGAAGTTGCCGGTCTCGGCGATCGCCACGAAGGTTTTCAGGATGTCGAGTTCCAGCAGGGGGAGCGTCTGGCGCATCAGCAGGTTCATGCCTACCTCCATGGATCAGAAAATCTGAAGCAAACTGTCACTTCATTTCGTTTGATTGAAAACCGAGATGGGCGGATAGTCAACCTCACAAGCCAACGGGTGGAAGGAAAAACGCCATGAAAATGCAGAAATCCTATGCAGACGGCGCCAATCTTGCCGTTTCAGTCCGCGGCAACGGATTCTACTACGCAATACGGCGCTTCGTGGGCGACGTCATCGAGGCCCGCCGTCGCCGCAATGCGGCCCGCCACACGGCCGAGGAACTGGCGCAGTTGCCGCCCTACCTCAAGGCGGACATCGATTGGCCCGCCATCGCCGACCATGAAGA
>CAMLOC010000505.1 GCA_946481465.1 uncultured Shinella sp.
GCGCGCGGCCTGGGGAAAGGGTGGGCATCGCCGCCGTGCGGGGCCGCCGTTGGCCCGGCACGGCGCGAAGGGCTTGGGAAGAATCGCCGGCACCGCTCATGTCGCATGTGGTACAAGGTACGCCTGAATGCGTCGCAAAGAATACGGCGCGGCGCATCAGGATTTGCTTTCTATCGGGGCAGGAAACAAGCCGGCCCGGCCGGCGGGATTTTGAGGACACGGGATGCGCAAATATTCGGTTTTCGCCGTCGCCCGCGAGGCGATGCGCGGCCACAAGGGGTGGGAGGCGCAATGGACCTCGCCCGAGCCGCGCAAGGACTATGACGTGATCATCGTCGGCGGCGGCGGCCATGGCCTGGGCGCGGCCTATTACCTTGCCAAGGAGCACGGCATCACCAATGTCGCGGTGATCGAGAAGGGTTGGCTCGGCGGTGGCAATACCGGCCGCAACACGACCATCATCCGCTCGAACTATCTCTACGACGAGAGCATGGACATCTACGAGCACTCGCTGAAGCTCTGGGAAGGGCTGAGCCAGGACCTCAACTACAATGTCATGTACTCGCCGCGCGGCGTGATGATGCTGTCGCACAATGTCCACGACAAGCAGTCCTTCCAGCGCCACGTCCATGCCAACCGGCTCTACGGCATCGACAACGAATGGCTGACGCCGCAGCAGGCGAAGGATTTCGTGCCGGTCCTCGACATCTCCGCTTCCGCCCGCTACCCGATCAACGGCGCCGCCCTGCAGCGCCGCGGCGGCACCGCCCGCCACGACGCCGTCGCCTGGGGTTATGCCCGCGCCGCCTCCGACCGCGGCGTGCATGTCATCCAGAACTGCGAGGTCAAGGGTATCCGCCGCGGGCCCGACGGCGCGGTGACGGGTGTCGAGACCTCCCGGGGTTTCATCGGCGCCAAGAAGGTGGCGGTCTCGGCCTCCGGCCACAACTCGGTCATCATGGCGATGGCCGACGTCAAGCTGCCGCTGCATTCCGTGCCGCTGCAGGCGCTGGTCTCCGAGCCGATGAAGCCGATCTTCCCCTGCGTGGTCATGTCCAACTCGGTGCATGCCTATATTTCGCAGTCGGACAAGGGCGAGCTGGTCATCGGCGCGGGCACGGACCAGTACAATTCCTACTCCCAGACCGGCGGCCTGCAGATCATCACGCATACGCTCGACGCGATCTGCGAGCTCTTCCCGATGTTCCGCCGCGTCAAGATGATGCGCCAGTGGGGCGGCATCACCGACAACACGCCGGACCGCTCGGCGATCCAGGGCGTGACGCCGGTGAAGAACCTCTTCGTCAATTGCGGCTGGGGCACCGGCGGCTTCAAGGCGACGCCCGGTTCGGCGCACCTTTTCGCGCATCTCATCGCCAAGGGCGAGCCGCACAAGCTGGCGTCCGGCCTGACGCTGGATCGCTTCCGCACCGGCCGCCTCATCGACGAGGCGGCGGCGGCGGCCGTGGCCCACTGATGAACGGCGCGCTCGTCGCCGGATTGCTGATGACGGCGGGTGCCGTTCCGGCTGGAGACATCTTCCCCGAGGCCGGGGATTTCCGTTTCCAGAAGATCCATCGGGCGGCGGGCGAGGCGGAATGGCCCTTTTCGGCGAAGGGCGGGATGCTGGGGTGCACGAAAGTGCTCGGCAATCGGGCGGTCTATTTCATTCCCGACGAGACCGACATGAACCGCGCCTTCAACCTCGACATGAACGTCTTTGCGATGAGCATCGTCAATATGGGAATGAACGACATTCTGGCCCCTTACGACACTGTCGAGCAGCTCGTGCACCGGATTGCTCCCTTCGTCACCATGGGCCAGAGACTTTGCGACCAGGACCCGGGCACGTTTGTGACGGGACCAGAGCTTTAAACAGGTAGGATACAATGCTGCTGATCTACTGCCCCTACTGCGAGGAAGAGCGCTCGGAGCTCGAATTCCGCCATGGCGGCGACGCGCACATCGCCCGGCCGTCCAACATCGCCGACATCACGGACGAGGAATTCCAGGAATACTTCTTCCTGCGCGACAACCCGAAGGGCCTGATCTTCGAACGCTGGCGCCATATCCATGGCTGCGGCCGCTTCTTCAACGCGGCGCGCGACACGGTGAGCGACAAGTTCGTCATGAGCTACAAGGCCGGCGAGCCGAAGCCGAACCTTTCGGGCGAGTCGACAGCCACCGAAAAGCTCCTCACTGAAAAAGTGGGCGAAACCTATGAAGCCACGGAAGGAACCGCGAAATGAGCGGCGCCAATCGCATTGCCGGTCAGGGCCGCCTGACCCCCGCCAGGACGGCGCGTTTCACCTTCGACGGAAAGACCTTCGACGCGCTGGAGGGCGATACCGTCGCCTCCGCGCTGCTCGCCAACGGCGTGCACCTGGTCGGCCGCTCGTTCAAGTACCATCGCCCCCGCGGCATCCTCTCGGCCGGCCCGGAAGAGCCGAACGCGCTGATCGACGTCTCCCGCGACGCCGCCCGCCGCCAGCCGAACGTGCGCGCGCCGGTGCAGGAAGTCTTCGACGGCATGAAGGTGGAATCGCAGAACCGCTGGCCTTCGCTCTCCTTCGACATCGGCGGCGTGAACAACCTCCTGTCGCCCTTCTTCGCCGCGGGTTTCTACTACAAGACCTTCATGTGGCCGAAGGCGGCGTGGGAAAAGGTCTATGAACCCTTCATCCGCAAGGCCGCCGGCCTCGGCGTCGCGCCGACGGAGGAGGACCCCGATCACTATGCCAGCCGCTACGCCTATTGCGACGTGCTGGTCGCCGGTGGCGGCGTCGCCGGCCTTTCCGCCGCGCTTGCCGCTGCTGAAGCCGGCGCCCGGGTCATCCTGTGCGACGAGCAGCCGGAAGTCGGCGGCGCGCTGCATTACGACACGTCGGTGAAGATCGACGGCCGTAACGGCTACAACTGGGCGCAGGCGGCGGCCGCGAAGCTGAAGGCGATGGAGAACGTCACCGTCCTCACCCGCACCACGGCCTTCGGCTACTACAACCACAATTTCGTCGGCCTCGTCGAACGCGTCACCGATCACCTGGCGCGTCCGGACAAGATGCTGCCGCGCGAGCGGATGTGGCAGGTGCGCGCCAAGCGCGTCATCCTTGCCACCGGCTCGATCGAGCGCCATATGGTCTTCGCCAACAACGACCGGCCGGGCATCATGCTGGCGTCGGCGGCGCGCACCTATCTCAACCATTTCGGCGTCGCCGTCGGCCGCAAGGTCGGCGTCTACACCGCGAGCGATTCGGCCTATGAGGCCGCCTTCGACCTCAAGCGCGCCGGCGTCACCATCGCCGCCATCGTCGACAACCGCGACAAGCCCGGCGAGGCCGTTCTGGCGGAAGCCCGCAAGCTCGGCATCGAGGTGCTGACGGGCCATTCGGTCGTCGACACCAAGGGGAAGCTCCGCGTCTCCTCCATGTCGGTCGCCCGCAACGGCGGCGGCTCGGCGCGCGCCATTCCCGTCGATGCGCTTTTGATGTCCGCCGGCTGGACACCCTCGGTCCACCTCTTCTCGCAGTCGCGCGGCAAGGTGGCCTATGACGCCGCCTCCGGCCGTTTCCTGCCGGGCACCTATGCGCAGGATTGCCTTTCCGTCGGCTCGTGCAACGGCACGGACGGTCTGCAGGCGACGATCGAGGAGGCGCTGGCGGCCGGCGAGCTGATGGCCCGCGCCACCGGCAACGAGGGCGGCGGCAAGGTCGAGCTTTCCGGCGAGAACGCCTTCGAATGGACCGGCGGCATGGCCGGCGCCGGCGAAGGCGCCGGGGTCGACACGACCGTCAAGGCCTTCGTCGACTTCCAGAACGACGTCTGCGCCAAGGATATCCGCCT
>CAMLOC010000506.1 GCA_946481465.1 uncultured Shinella sp.
GCGGCCGGCCTTGCCGCCGTGATGGGCGGCACGCCGGAACAGGTGGAGAACGCCGCGGAAATCGCGCTGGAACACCATCTCGGCATGACCTGCGACCCCATTGCCGGCCTCGTGCAGGTGCCCTGCATCGAGCGCAACGCGCTCGGCGCGGTGAAGGCGGTGACGGCCGCCTCGCTCGCCATCAAGGGTGACGGCACGCATTTCGTGCCGCTCGACGCCTGCATCGAGACGATGCGCCAGACGGGCGTCGACATGAACGAGAAATACAAGGAAACCTCCACCGGCGGCCTCGCCGTCAACGTGGTGGAGTGCTGAGTCTTTCGCGGGAACGCTGTGGAGTGCGACACGGCGGCCCCTTGACCGGGCCGCCGCAAGAGCGTTCAAAGGGCCATGGCCCTCCATCTCATCAAACTCTGCGTCGGCGCGGAATCGATCGACGATCTGCGTGAATGGGTGTCCGAGCGTTCGCTGATCGCGATCGCGGCGGGCATGGAACCGCATTCGAGCCACATCACCCGCATGGTCCCCAAGCGCGATCGCGAACTGCTCGAAGGCGGCTCGCTCTACTGGGTGATCAAGGGCCAGGTGCAGGCGCGCCAGCCGCTCCTCGATATCAAGACCTTCACGGATGCGGACGGCATATCGCGCTGCGAGCTGGTGCTTGGGCCGGAGGTCGTGGAGACCGCGTTGCAGCCGCGCCGCGCCTTCCAGGGCTGGCGCTACCTGACGGACGACGACGCCCCGCGCGACCTGAAGAACATGGGAGAGGGAGCGGCCGACCTGCCGCTGGAACTGCGGCGGGAACTCGCCGAACTCGGCCTGCTCTAGCTTCTTGTCTTGCGCAATTCCGGGCGCAAGACCGCTTCACACTTTTGCTGGAACTGCTTATCGCAGGCGCAGGCGAACCGGGTGGCGGCGCTCGCTGGCGCTGACATGGAGATGGATCCCGGCGACCGGCTGGCCCGAGCGCCAGGCCCGCGCGCCATGGGCGAGCAGCATGCCGACGAGATCCTTCGTCCTGTTGCGCGAACGGCCGAGCCCGATATCCGCAATCCGCATCGCCGCCTCGTGCAGCGGGTGGAGCGTGCCCTTGAGCGACCGGCGCTTTTCCGCGCCGGCTGCGGGGGGGACATCGAACAGGTTCTCGTTCATCGCCATGATCTGCCTCGTACGCATTACCCAATCGAGGATGGCAGAGCCGCTTTCGCGGCAGTCCGCCTGCCTTGCTCCGCAGTCCCGGGACGCACTACCTGTCCGGTGACGTTGCTGGGGCAAGGCGGTAGTTCAGGGAGCGCCGAGGGTCGGCGCATCCGGTCGTCCTTACTGCTGGCTGGCCCAGCAGGCGAAACCCTTGCGCTTCAGCGCCTTGCAGGCGGCCGTCGCGCGGTCCTGGTTGTCGAAGCCGCCGAAGCGGGCGCGGTAGAGCTGCTGGCTGCCGCTGTTGACGGCGACGGTGAAGGGCTGCGCGCTGGACAGCGCCTTGCCGCCCTGGTCCTTCGCCTTGGAGAGCAGGTCCTGCGCCTGGCCCTTGTCCGGCGTCGCGCCGATCTGGATGACCCAGCCCGAGGGCATCGTTTCCGATGCGGCGGAGGCGACGGTGGAGGAGGTCGTAAGCTCGTCGAGCGAGCCGCTCGTGTCGCCCTGCTCCGTGAGCTCCTCCGGCGGTACGGCGGCGTCACGCTGGATTTTCAGCGTCGCGGCGAGTGCCCGCTTGCCGACGACTTCCGAGGCGGAAGCCGACGTCGCGGCATAGGCGGTCTCGATGCGGGATTCGTTGTAGCGATAGGTCGGGACCGGGCCGTTCTCAGGCAGGTCGAGGCTGCCGGTCATGGAAGCGGTCGCCGCCTTGCCGGCGGTTTCGGCGGTCAGCGTCGGCGCATCCTTCGTTTCGGCGATCAGATCGCCGCTGCCGCGGCGCGAGGCCTTCGGCATGTAGGTGGCGATGAGCTTGCGCATCTGCTGGTCGCGGCTGGCGCCCGAACGGCCGCCGATGACGACGCCGACGACGCTGCGCCCGTCGGCGACGGCCGAAGTCACGAGATTGTAGCCGGACGCCCGGGTGTAACCGGTCTTGATGCCGTCGACGCCGCGCACGGTGCCGAGCAGGCGGTTGTGCCCGCGGATGACCTGTTTGCCGAAGCGGAAGCTCTGGACGGAGAAATAGTCGTAATATTGCGGAAAATGCTGGCGCAGCGCGATGCCGAGGCGGGCCTGGTCGCGGGCGGTGGTCACCTGCGCCGTGTTGGGAAGGCCGTTGGCGTTGCGATAGACGGTGCGCGTCATGCCGAGGGCGCGCGCCTTCTGCGTCATCATGCGGGCGAAACGCTCTTCCGAGCCGCCGAGGAACTCCGCGAGCGCCGTGGAGGCGTCGTTCGCCGAGCGGGTGATGAGACCGAGCATCGCCTGCTCGACCGTGATGGACCTGCCGACGCCGACGCCGAGCTTGGTCGGCGGCTCGCTGGACGCGTTCTTGGAGAAGGGCACGCGGGTGTCGAGCCGGATCTTGCCGGCCTCGAGCGCCTCGAAGGTGAGGTAGAGCGTCATCATCTTGGTGAGCGAGGCGGGATATCGCAGCGCGTCCGCGTCCTCGCTGTAGAGCACCTTGCCCGTCTTGGCGTCGATGACGATGCCGGAATATTTCGGATTGGCCTCCGCGGGGGTGGCGACGGCAACGGTGGCGACCATTCCGATCATCACCAAGCCTTTCGCCACTGTGGCAACCGCCTGACAGGAGCGGGGGAGGAAATCGAGGAATACGGAACGGGACACTACGTTACTCTTCATTCTCGGATTGCACATGTTGCCCGGGCGCGACCGCCCGATCGACCAATTCCGGCACAGTAGCGGGATAGCGTTACCAATCGGTTTATGATGAATCATAGGTTTCTGAGATCAGCGGTGTTTTATCGGTCGGAGCCGATGGGCGAAGGGCGGCCGTTGCGGATGAGCGAGCGGCCGAGATAGTCGCGGACGCGCGCCTCCATGGCCTGCCACTGCGGCAAAAGTCTGCTCGAAAAACGGTAAAGCACGGAAAGGTCCTCGCCGATGTGGATATCGCGCTGGCAATCGGCGCTGGTCGATCGCGCCTCATCGGCCGGCATCATGCAGCGCACCGCATAGTCGGAACCGTCGGGCAGGCGGCCGGTGAAGAACACCTCGTCGCCGTAGCCGGAATTCTCCTTCAGCCGGCGCAGGACGAGGCCGGCCGGGCCGGGCTCGAACGTCGCGCCGAAAAGGTGGCTGTAGATCGGCTCCAGCCGGCCGGACATGTCCTTCGACATGGTGCTTTGCGACAGATTGAGGAAGAGCAGGTTTTCCGGATGGCCGGCATCGTTGAACCGGCTGCGCTGCGCATGGGAATAGCCCTGCATTTCCGGCCATGTGAGATAGAGGTCGATCCGCTCGGCGCGACCCGTCCGGCGCTGCTCCTCGAAGCGGATCGTGTTGGCGGGCAGGCGGATCTGGTCCTGGCCGATGACGATGTCGACGGGCGCGGCATTCTCCGTATGCCCCGCCAGCGCGATGCGCTCGCCGAGGACGCGGCCGGCGACGCTGATCGCCACCGTCAGGCCGGCCAGCACCGCGACGCCGATCGTCAGGCGCGTCAGCAGGCGGTGGGAGATGAGGGGGGCGTGTTCGTCATTGCCGGTTGCTGCCGCTGTCATCTCGTCCACCTGTGGCCGGCCGGAATCGGCTTTCTGCGCCGTCCCGACCCTGGGTGAACAGGGTTAATTTTCGGTTGAGATCGGCTTTGCAGCGGGCGCGGGGCCGGTGTTGCCCCCCCCTGCAAGATTTCCCGACTTGTTGCTGACGCATTCCACTCCTAGAATCGAG
>CAMLOC010000507.1 GCA_946481465.1 uncultured Shinella sp.
TGAAGCTGCGCCAGACCGACACGAGCAAGTTCGCGATCGGCGAGAACATGGCGCTGACGCCGGGAAAGGTGCTGGCACAGAGCGACGTCTGCCAGGTCATCCAGTATGACGCGACGACGGAGACGGTGCTGAAGCGCCCTCTGCTCATCTGCCCGCCGTGGATCAACAAGTTCTACATCCTCGATCTCAACCCGGCGAAATCCTTCATCAAGTGGGCGGTCGACCAGGGCCACACGGTCTTCGTCATCTCCTGGGTGAACCCGGACGAGCGGCATGCGGCCAAGGACTGGGAATCCTATGCCCGCGAGGGCGTCGGCTTCGCGCTCGACACGATCAAGCAGGCGACCGGCGAAGAGGAGGTCAACGCCATCGGCTATTGCGTCGGCGGCACGCTGCTTGCGGCCACCCTCGCCCTGCACGGCCAGGAGGGCGACAAGCGCATCCGCACGGCGACGCTGTTTACCACGCAGGTCGATTTCACCCATGCCGGCGACCTGAAAGTCTTCGCCGACGAGGAGCAGATCGACCTCATCGAGCGCGGCATGAAGGCGACCGGCTATCTCGACGGCTCGAAGATGGCGACCGCCTTCAACATGCTGCGCGCCTCCGAGCTGATCTGGCCCTATTTCGTCAACAACTACCTGAAGGGCCAGGATCCGATGCCCTTCGACCTGCTCTACTGGAATTCAGATTCCACGCGAATGCCCGCCGCCAACCATTCGTTTTACTTGAGGAACTGCTATCTCAACAACACCCTCTCGAAGGGCGAGATGGAGCTGGCCGGCAAGAAGCTGTCGCTGAAGGACGTCAAGATCCCGATCTATAACCTCGCCACCAGGGAGGACCACATCGCCCCCGCGAAATCGGTCTTCGTCGGCAGCAAGCTCTTCGGCGGCAAGGTGACCTATGTGATGGCCGGCTCCGGCCACATCGCCGGCGTCGTCAATCCGCCCGACAAGATGAAATACCAGTACTGGACCGGCGGTCCCGTGAAGGGCGAGTTCGAGGACTGGGTGGAAAAGGCGAAGGAAGCGCCGGGCTCCTGGTGGCCGCACTGGCACGACTGGATCAAGGCGGAGGACGACCGCATGGTGCCGGCGCGCAAGACCGGTGGCACCATGAATTCGATCGAGGAAGCGCCCGGCTCCTATGTCCGCGTTCGCGCCTGACAGCAGACGCCCATGATCTTCGATCCGCCGCTCGTTTCCGGCACCCTCGTGCAGCGCTACAAGCGCTTCCTGTTCGACGCCATCCTCGACGACGGATCGGCGATCACCGGCTCCTGCCCCAATACCGGCTCGATGCGCGGCCTGACGGCGCTAGGCTCGCGCATCTGGATGTCGCAGAGCGACAGTCCGACGCGCAAGCACCGCCATCGCCTCGAACTGGTGGAGGCGGACGACACCGTGGTCGGCATCAATACCGGCCTGCCGAACCGGCTGGCGGAAGAAGCGATCCGCGCCGGCCTCGTTTCCGATCTCGGCAGCTATCCCGTCCTCGAACGGGAGAAGAAATACGGCCGCAATTCGCGCATCGACATCCTTCTCTCCGGCCCGGACCGGCCGCTCGCCTATGTCGAGGTGAAGAACGTGCATTTCCGGCGCACCGCCGACCTTGCGGAATTTCCCGACACGGTGACGGCGCGCGGCGCAAAACACCTCGAAGAACTCGGCGACATGGCCGAGGCGGGTTTTCGCGCGGTGATGCTCTACCTCATCCAGCGGGAGGATTGCGCGCGGTTCCGCATCTGCGCCGATCTCGACCCCGTCTACGCATCCGGCTTCCGCCGGGCGCTTTCGCGCGGCGTGGAGGCCTATGCGGTCAAATGCGCCGTTACATCCCAGCAAATCCGGCCCGTGGCGTCGATCGCCATGGACGAACCCGGTCTGGCTGATCTATGAACATGCGGACAGACTAGCGAAAGTTCGACCATGGTGACCTATATCGACGCGACCTCCGCGCCGCTGAAGAACACGGGCGTGATCCGCCTTTACGACGCCGAGGCCTTTGCCGGCATGCGCAAGGCCTGCCAGCTGACGGCGCGCTGCCTCGACGCGCTCTATCCGCTGGTCAAGCCGGGCGTTGCCACCGACGTCATCGACCGCTTCGTCTTCGAATTCGGCATGGACCACGGCGCCCTGCCCGCGACGCTGAACTATCGCGGCTACACCAAGTCGAGCTGCACCTCGATCAACCACGTCGTCTGCCACGGCATTCCGAACGACAAGCCGCTGCGCGAGGGCGACGTCGTCAATATCGACGTCACCGTCATCGTCGACGGCTGGCACGGCGATTCGAGCCGCATGTATCCCGTCGGCGAGATCAAGCGCGCCGCCGAGCGCCTCCTGGAAGTGACGCATGAATGCCTGATGCGCGGCATCGCCGCCGTCAGGCCCGGCGCCCGCACCGGCGCCATCGGCGAGGCGATCCAGGTCCATGCGGAGGCCGAGCGCTGCTCGGTGGTGCGCGATTTCTGCGGCCATGGCGTCGGCCGCCTCTTCCACGACGCGCCGAACATCCTGCATTACGGCCGCGCCAACGAGGGGCCGGAAATGAAGGAGGGCATGATCTTCACCATCGAGCCGATGATCAATCTCGGCCGGCCGCATGTGAAGGTGCTGTCCGACGGCTGGACGGCGGTGACGCGCGACCGCTCGCTCTCCGCCCAGTACGAGCACACGGTGGGCGTGACGGCGGACGGCTGCGAGATCTTCACGCTCTCGCCCGGCGGCCTCGACCGCCCCGGCCTTTCCGCGTAAGGCCGCCCATGACGGGGCCGCGCGGACGAACGGACAGGACCTCCCCCCACGATACGGGAAACGGCCCGCCGGACGCCGACGACCTCTTCGATACCCCTGACGAGCGGGGCCACTTCTTCGAGCGCCCCGCCCGCGCGACGCCCGCCAAGGCCATCGGGGCGGCGGAAGACAAGCACTATCACGGCCACCGCGACCGGCTGCGGCTGCGTTTTCGCGACAGCGGCGACGGGGCGCTCGCCGATTACGAGATCCTCGAGCTCCTCCTCTTCCGCTTCATTCCCCGCCGCGACACGAAGCCGATGGCGAAAGCCCTGCTCGACCGGTTCGGCACGCTTTCCGGCGTCTTCGGCGCGACGCCGGCGCTGCTGCAGGAGGTCAAGGGCATCGGCGAGGCGGTGGCGCTGGACCTGAAGCTCATTTCCGCCGTCGCCCGGCGCACGCTGAAGAGCGAGATCCGCAACAAGACCGTGCTCGCCTCCTGGTCCTCCGTCATCCAATATTGCCACGCCGCCATGGCGCACGAGCCGCGCGAGCAGTTCCGCATCCTCTTCCTCGACAAGCGCAACACGCTGATCGCCGACGAGGTGCAGGGCCACGGCACGGTGGACCACACGCCGGTCTATCCGCGCGAGGTGGTGCGCCGCGCGCTGGAACTGTCGTCGACGGCGATCATCCTCGTGCACAACCACCCGTCCGGCGACCCGACCCCGTCGCGGGCGGACATCGATATGACGAAGACGATCGTGGAAACGGCCCGACCGCTTGGTATCACGGTGCACGACCACATCATCATCGGCAAGGACGGGCATGCCAGCCTCAAGGGGCTGAGACTGATCTGAAAAACCACGGCAAGGTCGGGGACATTGTCGAATCGCGTTACAAAACAACGAAATCGGATGCGCTTTCCTTCATCCGTTTGAAACGGTTTGCTGCCACATTCGGTTGACGAAAATTTGCACGGCGAAGACAATTGCTGCATCGCAATATGATTCTTCCCGCAAAAGGCTGGGGCCATCTTACATGCAGGAATATGATCTCGTCGTCGTGGGCAGCGGCCCCGCAGGTCGCCGCGG
>CAMLOC010000508.1 GCA_946481465.1 uncultured Shinella sp.
GAGCCCTGAGCTTCGTCTACCTCCTCCACCCCGACCCCTGGCCCAAGGCCCGCCATGCCAAGCGTCGCATGATGAACCTCGGCCCGGTCGAAATGATCGCGCGCAAGCTCAAGCCCGGCGGCGAATTCCGCTTCGGCACCGACCATCCCATCTATCTGCGCTGGGCAATGATGGTGATGAACGGCCACCCGGACTTCGACTGGCTGGCCAGCGAGCCCAAGGATTTCCTCACCCGCCCCGGCGGCTGGCCCGAAACCCGCTACGAAGCCAAAGCCCGCCGCCTCGGCCATGAAGTCTGGTACTTCCGCTACCGGCGCCGGTAGGCCACGTCAGCTCGCGCTCATCATGTAAAAGGCATCGCGCGCCTGGTTACTGAAGTGCGGCTGATCATTGCCGAAAAGCCGAACGCCTCTAACAGGCTGTGCCAATCAGAGACTATGTAGTTTTTTTGCTAAATATTCCTTTGCAACGTTAACTTTATTACCCCTAGGAAAGCCGCGGTTTTGAGCTATCCGCCCTTTGATTTCCCATTAAATCCGGGCGTTATTTGGGCCGCCCTACTCAATTTTGGGTATATATCATTCGTTAGGTCTTTGTTAATTGCCCTCCAGAGCGAAGGGTAGACAAAAAAACGAGTCGCCGCCCTGCAGCACGAAACTGGACCCATGCTCGCGGAAAATCCGCGGCAAATATCCAGTTGCGCAGAAGTTGGGGGAAGTGGCGTATGCAGAAGAAGAGCCTGACCGTTAAAGAATATCCGGCACCAACCGGCTTCTCCTCTACTCCAGGAAATATTCAGTCGTCGTCCTGACGACATGACGTGAGCCTACTTCAGGGCTCTTCCTTCCACACAGCTTTTGCCCGAACATTTCACTCGTTCGGGCACCCATGACGCTTACCTCATGCGTGGACCTGCAAAGGCCTCCACGGCCATGCAGCACATATGATGCAGTAATAAGGGGCTTGAACAGTGAAACATCTACGATTGGCCACGCTGGGTGCGATCGCGTTAGCGGCGCCCGCTTCGGCCCAGGAACTGAAGTTCGAATTCCGCAATCCATCCTTCGGCGGAAACCCCTTCAATTCCGACCATCTTCTCGCCACCGCGACGGCGCAGCGCCCGCCTCAGAAGTCAAATGGAGGCGACGGAACGGGTGAGCTTACCGAAGCACAATTGTTCGCCCGTCAGATCCAGAGCCGCTTGCTGTCCGCATTGTCTTCCAGCGTCGTTGAAGCCATCACCGGCTCCGATCCGGGGACTTCGGGAGAATTTACGGTCGGCGACCAGAAGATCTCCTTCGAACGGACACTGAGCGAAATCCGCCTCAGCATCTTCGACAATTCAACGGGCGAAACCACGGACATCGTCGTGCCGGTGCTGACGCTCAACAACAACGCGAATGCGGCCGCCGCTGCAGCATCCGCTGCCGGAACTAACTCGGTCGAAAGCTCGCTCGCCGCCAGCCTCACCGGCAACACCAGTCTGACGGGGCAATAAGATGAGCATCAGGGGGAATATCGTGAAGCGTTCGGCTGCTCTTGCGCTCGTCGGCTGCATGGCGGCCACTTTAGGGGGTTGCGCGGTCCCGCATGAAGTGGTGGCATCCGCCAGCGCGCCGCCGCAGATCGCGCCCGTCACGCCTGTCCAGCGCGACCTCATCTACCTGCCCCCGCCGCCGCAGCCGGTGCCGATCGCGGTCTACAGCTTCACCGACCAGACCGGCCAGCTTAAGCCCTCGGAGAACATCCAGAGCCTGTCGCGCGCCGTGACCCAGGGCGGCACCAGCGTCCTCATCAAGGCGTTGCGCGACGCTGGCAATGGCAACTGGTTCACCGTCGTGGAGCGCGAGCGGCTCGATAACCTGCTGAAAGAACGGCAGATCATCCGCGAAATGCGCCAGCGCTACCTGGGCGAGGCGGAAACGCCCTCCAGCGTCCTGCCCTCGCTGCTCTTCGCTGGCATCCTGCTCGAAGGCGGCATCATCGGCTATGACAGCAACACCCAGACCGGCGGCATCGGCGCCCGTTTCCTCGGCATCGGCGGCGACATGCAGTACCGCCAGAACACCGTCACCGTCTATCTGCGCGCCATCAGCGTGAAGACCGGCGAAGTGCTGGGCAATGTCGTGACGTCAAAGACGGTCGCCTCGGTCGCGCTTAACACCAACGTCTTCAAGTTCGTCCAGTTCGACGAGCTGCTGGAAGGCGAAGCGGGCGTATCGGCCAACGAACCGGTCCAGATCGCGACGCAAGCCGCCATCGAAAAGGCTGTCTACGCCCTCATCATGGAAGGCGCGCAGCCCGGCGGCCGCCAGCTGTGGAGCTTTGCCGATCAGGCCGCGGGCAAGACCTATCTCGACCATTATAAGGAAGAGAAGGAACGCGCCATCGCCGCCGCCTTCCGCCGTACCGGGCCCTACTACACCGACCCGATCGACGACCCGAAGAAGAAGACCCGGACAACCCGCGCCAAGGCAGCGAGCCCGCAAGCCCGCGCGCCCAAAACGGGAACCGCCCAGGTCGCGACCAACAACCAAAAGAATTCCGCCGGTCAACCAACCGCGCGGTGAACAAACTCGCCTCCCGAGCGGGGGGCAGAGTGTGACGAGCGGGCAAGGAAATCGAAGGCCTGCCCGCCCGGCGCTACCGAACTGGGGAGCCGGTAAGCCTAGCCGCCGCAAAACATCGCGGCACTTGAGTTGAAACAGGAGGATTAACATGATCAAGAAGCTTCTTATCGGCGCTTCGGCGCTGGCCTTGTCCACAACGGCTGTTTTCGCCCAAGAGCTTGGCGAGGCCAACGTCAACACGGTCACCGCACGTCCGTTTGCTCCGGAAGCCACCTATCTCGGCAAGTTCGGCGTTCAGGATAATGCCACGACGGCAAACGGCGCTACTCTGAACGATGCCACTCGCCAGGATGGAGACAAGGCCGGAATGGCAGGTTCGGTCGCGACCGCAGCCTCCATCGTCAGCGGCGTGGCTAGCCAGGCAGGAGTCGCCCTGAGCTCAGCCACGGCAGGCAACAAGGCGAGCGTCGATCAGGACGGCCCGAACAACAGCGCCAATGTCAACCAGCTTGGCGGCACGAATGGCCTCGCCGTCGTGAAGCAGTCGAACCAGACGAGCCAAGGTAATCCGGCCCAGACCGCGCGCGTCGTGCAGAGCGATGAGGATGCCGGGACGGGTGGCGCTCGCAACCTCGCCTTCATCCAGCAGGTTCACACCAGCGCCAATCGTCCGAATAGCGGTGAAAACGCTCTGATCGAGCAGAACCACGTGGCAGCTGCTGGCTTTGGAGCGAACAGCGCAGCCGTCCTTCAGGGCGGATTCGCCGGTGCTTCCCAGACCGCGAGCGCTCGCCTTGATCGCGGCCGCATCTCCCAGGATGGCGCCGGCAATGACGGTGTGATTGCCCAGTCCGCCGGCCTCGTCGGCGACGTGGGTGATAATGACGCCTTCATCGATCAGGACGGCAACGGCAACCGCGCGTCCATCCAGCAGCAAGTTCGCGCAAATGTGATCAACCCCGGCGCGACGAACAACCCTGCCCTGAGCGGCAATCTCACTGGCGTTGCCGGAATTAGCCAGGAAGGCGATTCGCATCAGGCATATATCCTGCAGAACGGCAATGATGAACATCTCAACGCCTCGATCATCCAGGGTGTGGACGGTGCTGGTCATAACGGTAACTTCGCAGCAATCAGCCAGCAAATCACCAATCAGAATGGTGGCGGTTCGAGCGACATCGCGATCTCCAACATTTCGCAGTTGGGAAGCTTCAACGAAGCCTGGAATACCCAAACGGTCGCCGGTACCACGTCCGAT
>CAMLOC010000509.1 GCA_946481465.1 uncultured Shinella sp.
CCTCGATGGAGGCCGGCAGCACATTCATGCCCGGCGAGCCGATGAAATAGCCGACGAAGGTGTGGCTCGGTTTTTCGAAGAGTTCGGCCGGCGTGCCGATCTGGACGATCTGGCCGTCATACATGACGACCACCTTGTCGGCGAAGGTCAGCGCCTCGGTCTGGTCGTGCGTCACATAGACCATGGTGAAGCCGAACTGGCGGTGCAGCTTCTTCAACTGCGAGCGCAGCACCCATTTCATGTGCGGGTCGATGACGGTCAAGGGCTCGTCGAAAAGGATCGCGTTGACGTCGTTGCGCACGAGGCCGCGGCCGAGCGAAATCTTCTGCTTCTGGTCGGCGGTGAGCCCACGCGCGGTCTTCTTCGCCCAGCCTGCAAGGTCGATCATTTCCAGGATCTCGCGCACGCGGCGGTCGACTTCCGGCTCGGCCACGCCGCGGTTGCGCAGCGGGAAGGCCAGGTTGTCGTAGACCGTCATCGTGTCGTAGATGACCGGGAACTGGAAGACCTGGGCGATGTTGCGCTGCTGCGTCGACAGATAGGTGACATCCTTGCCGTCGAACAGGATGCGCCCTTCGGACGGCTGCAGGAGGCCAGAAATGATGTTGAGCAGCGTGGTCTTGCCGCAGCCCGAGGGGCCGAGCAGCGCATAGGCGCCGCCGTCGTTCCACTCGTGATGGACTTCCTTCAGCGCGTAGTCCGCCTCGGACTTCGGCTTTTCGCCGTAGGCGTGGCGGATATGGTCGAGGGTGATGCGTGCCATGGTCTCCTCCTCAGGCCGCCGCGGCCGCGGGTTGCGCGATCGCCCTGCCGTCCGTGCCGAACGCCATCAGGTGGCGCGTGTCGACATGGACGGTGATGACCGCGTCCGGCTCGATGTCGTGGATGCCCGGCGAGAGCATGACCCAGCGGCTGCCCTCGAACTCGATGTGAATGAAACTCTCCGAACCCGCGATCTCCGAAATCGCCGTGCGCGCCTGAAGGCTGGCGGACGCCGGATTCTGGCTGGCGAGCGCGAGGTGATGCGGATGGAAGGCGATGGTGCAGGGACCGTCCGGCAGCGCGGAAAGATGCGCCGGCACCGGCAGAACGGGCTTGCCGCCAACCTCGAAATGCGCGCCGCTCTTCAGCACCTGCATGGTGTTGAGCGGCGGGTCCGCGAAGGTGCGGGCGGTCAGGAGGTCGTTCGGGCGGCGATAGACGTCGATCGTGCGGCCGAACTGCGTGATGCGACCCTGCGACAGCGTCGCCGTGTTGCCGCCGAGCAGCAGCGCCTCGGAAGGTTCCGTCGTCGCATAGACGAAGATCGCGCCGGAGGCGGCGAAGATCTTCGGCAGTTCGAGGCGCAGTTCCTCGCGCAGCTTGTAGTCGAGGTTGGCGAGCGGCTCGTCGAGCAGCACGAGGCTGGCATTCTTGACGATGGCGCGGGCGAGCGCCGTGCGCTGCTGCTGGCCGCCGGACAGATTGAGCGGCGTGCGGTCGAGATAGGGCGTCAGCTTCAGAAGGTCGGCGGCCTTGCGCACTTCGCGGTCGACGCTCGCGCTGTCGGCGCCCTTGATGCGCATCGGCGAGGCGATGTTCTCGTAGACGGTCAGCGCCGGATAGTTGATGAACTGCTGGTAGACCATGGCCACGCCGCGATCCTGCACGCGCACGCCCGTCACGTCCTTGCCGTCGAACCAGACCGAACCGGATGTCGGCTTGTCGAGGCCGGCCATCAGCCGCATCAGCGAGGTCTTGCCCGACAGCGTCGGGCCGAGCAGCACGTTGAGCGAGCCGCGCTCGAGCGCGAGGCTGGTCGGATGGATGTGCGTTTCCGCCCCCGCCACCTTCGCGATGTTCCTGAGTTCCAGCATTCCTGTCTCCGTTGTTCCTCCCAGCCACCGGAAAAGGTCGCTAGTGGGGGCCTGCCCGTGCGGCCGCCATGTAGTCTTCCAACGCCGCCGCCTCGTCGGCCGTCAGATGCAATCCGCGTTTGGTCCGCCGCCACAGCACGTCCTCGGCGTGCCGGGCCCATTCCTCCTTCATCAGCCAGCGCACCTCGCGTTCATGGAGGTCGCTGCCGAAGTGCCGGCCAAGATCGTCTATCCCCGTCGCGCCGTCCAGCATCGCCGCCGCCCGCGTGCCGTAGAGCCGCACGAGCCGGCGGGCATGGGCCGGCGCAAGGAAGGCGAACCGCGCCGAAAGCGCCTTCACCTCGGCATCGAACCCGTCGACCTTGAAATCGCCGCCGGGCAGGCGCGAGCCGGCCGTCCAGCGATCCCCCTTCGCGCCGATGGCATCCCCGATCTTCTCCAGCGCCGATTCGGCGAGGCGCCGATAGGTGGTCAGCTTGCCGCCGAAGATGTTGAGCAGGGGCGCCTGGCCGTTGCCGCCCTCGACCTTCAGCACGTAGTCGCGCGTCGCCTCCTGCGCCTTGCTGGCGCCGTCGTCGAAGAGCGGGCGCACGCCGGAATAGGTCCAGACGATATCGTCCCGCACGACGGGTTCGGCGAAATACTCGCTGGCCGAGGCGCAAAGATAATCGATCTCCGCGTCACTGATGCGAACATCCCGGGGATCACCCTGATAGTCCCGGTCGGTCGTGCCGATCAGCGTGAACTCTTCCTGGTAGGGAATGGCGAACATGATGCGCCCGTCCGGGTTCTGGAAGAAATAGGCGCGCGGATCGGAGAATTTCGTCTTCACGACGATGTGACTGCCCTGCACGAGGCGGACATTGTGCACGTCGTTGCGCCCGAAAGTGGAGGACAGCACCCTGTCCACCCAGGGACCCGCCGCATTGACCAGCATGCGCGCCCGGAAATTCTCGCGCACGCCCGTCTCGACATTCTCGGTCTCGACGGTCCAGTGGCCGTTTTCACGGCGCGCATTGACGACCTTCGTTCCGGTGCGGATATCCGCGCCGCGATCGGCAGCGTCGCGCGCGTTCAGGACGACGAGGCGCGCATCATCCACCCAGCCGTCGGAATATTCGAAGGCCTTGCGAAAGAGCTTCTTCAGCGGCCCGCCGGCCGGATCGCGGGCGAGATCGAGCGTCGCCGTCGCCGGCAGCAGCTTCCGGCCGCCGATATAGTCGTAGAGGAACAGGCCGAGGCGGATGAGCCAGGCCGGACGCAGGCCGCCCTTCTGGAAGGGCAGCACGAAGCGCATCGGCCAGATGACGTGCGGCGCCATGGCCCAGAGCACTTCGCGCTCCATCAGCGCCTCGCGCACCAGGCGGAATTCGTAATGCTCGAGGTAACGCAGGCCGCCATGGATGAGCTTGGTGGAAGCCGAGGACGTGCCCGACGCAAAGTCCTTCATCTCGGCGAGCACGACCGAATATCCCCGGCCCGCCGCATCGCGCGCGATGCCGCAGCCGTTGATGCCGCCACCGATGACGAAAATATCGCGGATCACGTCGCCGTTCAAAGTCCCCTCCCATTTCGCATCGCACAAATTTGCGCAGTTGCGAAAGCCAGTGGAGTTAAAACGAAAACATTTCGAATGTCAAACGAATGTGCATGGAAGCTTCATTCTCCCCTTTCACTCGGGAGAAGAGGTCTCCATGAGACGCACGTCATGCTCCTGGCAAATGCTGCGAATGCCCTCGAAAGGACAGGCGTCGGTGATGAAGGTGTGGACCTGCGAAAGGTGGCCGATGCGCACCGGCGCGGTCCTTTCGAATTTCGTCGAATCCGAAACCAGGATGACGTGACGCGCATTGGCGATAATCGCCTGCGCCACCTTCACCTCGCGATAGTCGAAATCGAGCAGCGCGCCGTCCTCGTCGATGGCGGAAACGCCGATCACTGCGTAATCCACCTTGAACTGGCGGATGAAA
>CAMLOC010000510.1 GCA_946481465.1 uncultured Shinella sp.
CGATGCCGGTGGTGGAAGTGGCGGTCGCCTGCGGCTTCGTCTCCGCCTCGCACTTTTCCAAGTGTTACCGCGAACTCTACAACCGCTCGCCCCAGCAGGAGCGCGCGGAGCGCAAGCTGACGCTTTCGGCCGTCGCCCGCTGATACCGAGAGACCGTGCCAGGCCCCGCAATGCGGGGCTCAGCTTGCCAGCGCGCTCATCAGCGACAGTTCGGAGAAGACGCGGTTCCGGCCGGCATGCTTGGCCATGTAGAGGAACTGGTCGGCGGCGTTCAGGTAGTTGTCGAAGGTTTCCCGGCCGGAAATCGCCGCAAGGCCGGCCGACACGGTGATCGTCAGCGGCTCACCGTCCGCATTGATCGGCTGGCCCGCCAGTTCCAGGCGCAATTGCTCGCAATAGCCAAGCGCCTCTTCCAGCTGCAGGCCGTTGAAGATGATGCCGAACTCCTCGCCGCCGAGCCGCGCCAGGAGATGGCGCTCCCCCACCCGGTGCTTGAGCCGGCGCGAAATGGCCTTCAGCACGATATCGCCGACCTCGTGGCCGTAGGTGTCGTTGAGGCGCTTGAAATGGTCGATGTCGAGGATGGCGATGGACATGGGCTCGCCCCGCCGCAGCGCCTGGTCGACGAGCCGCGGCCCCGCCTCGAAGAAATAGCGGCGATTGTAGATATCGGTGAGGTAGTCGCGCGCGGCGATGCGGTGCAGCGACTGCACGCGCTTCTGGATCGCGGCGACGTGGAAGATGCGGCTGTTGAATTCCTCGACGAGGAACGGCTTCTGGATATATTCGTCGCCGCCGGCGCGCAGGAAGCGGGCCGCCACCATGCGGTCCTCGGAGGTCGAGAGGCCGACGACCCGCACGGTATCGTCGCCGTGGCGCTGGCGGATCTCCCTCAGGAGGTCGAAACCGTCCATGTCGGCGAGCGCGAGATCGCACACCACCATGTCGATGCCGCCATGCGAATCAAGCACGTCGAGCGCGGCGGCGCCGCTTTCGACCGCAATGATCTGGAAGCGCTGCTTGGCGATCAGGCTCACCTGCCGCTGCTGGCTCTCCGGGTCGGAATCGACCACCAGCACCTGCGTCTTGCCGCTCGTCAGGATACGGTCGACGGCCAGCACCAGCTGCTGGATCGCCGACGGATTGTCCTTGACGACATAGTCCAGCACGTTCTTGGCGAGGATATGGTCACGGGTGGCATCGCTGAAGGAACCGGTGAAGACCAGCGGCGCGATGCCCTTGGAGATCACATAGTCGAGCGCTTCGCAGTTCGGCGCGTCGGGAAGGTTGAGGTCGAGCACGGCCAGCACGAATTCCGGCGCATCGGCCTGGAAGATCTCCCGGACCGCCGCCATGCTGGAACAATGGGTGACGCAAAGGCCGAGCTCCCGCTCGAGGCGGTACTTGAGCGCGGTGGAGAACATGCGCGAGTCCTCCACGAGCAGCACCTGCTGGCCCGAATGGCGCGGAAATGCAGCCCCTCTCTGCGGATTTGGATCCACTCCCACGTCGTCCCGTACCCCGATGATGTTCCGGTCTGCAGCGCATTACAAACCACCGGTTTTACCAACTGGTTAATCGGCGCGGAAATATCTGACGTTACGTAAGGGACATATCCGGGTGGTTTCTGAAAAATGGAGAAGGATCAGGCCTTCTGGCGTCCCCGGGCCGTCCTGATCTGGGTCAGCGTATCGAGGTTCTGGTTGACGCGGCAATAGAATTCCTCGTCGATGAACGGACGCATGATGAAGTCGTTGCCGCCGGCCTTCAGGAAGCGGGCGGAGAGCAGGCGATCGGTGGAGGACGACACGCCGATGATGCGCAGCTGGTGCGAGCCGATCGTGCTGCGGATACGCCGGGTCAGCTCGAAACCGTCGATGTCGGGCATGTTGTAGTCGGTGATCATCAGGCCGATATCGGGGTTCGCCTTCAGGAGCGCGAGCGCGGCCGAACCGTTCTCGGCCGTGCTGACGCGGAAGTTGTAGCGCTTGAGGCGCGTGGTCAGCAGCGCCCGGGCCGTCGCGCTGTCGTCGACGATCAGGACGTGGTGATTGTGGTTGGTGAGGAAGCGGCAGACCGATTCGGCCAGCATGTCGACGGCGAAAATATTGTCCTTCAGGATGTAGTCGACGATTTCCTTGGAGAGCAACTGGTCGCGCGTCGTCTGCTGGAACGTGCCGGTGAAGACGATCGTCGGAATGCTGAGGTCGACCAGGTAGTTCAGCGCCTCGCCGTTCTCCGCGCCCGGCAGGTTGATGTTCGAGATCGCGAGGGTGATCTTCTCGCTGGACTTGTCATAGGCAAGCTCCAGTTCCTCGAAGCTGCGGCAAATCTCGACGTCTATGTCGAAAAGTTCCTTCAGGCGCTTGGAGATCATGGATGTGAAGACATTCGAGTCCTCGGCAACAAGAATACGGTGATGCGAGAGAGACGCGCCGGAATACTGCATCCCGGAAATGCCGATAAATGCCATGACTTGCCTTCGTAATATGAATGTTCCCCAGGTTAAGACCTAGCGGCAACCCTTTGCGAAAGCGTTAAAATTAGAGGGCATGAAAAAGCGGTAGGCGAAGATCGGCCAAAAGCGCGTAAAACCGGCCGCACGAAAGCAAAACGGCGCGGTTCATCTTCCGCGCCGCAGCAAAACTTCGCATCCGGGCTTACTTGACCGAAGCGGAGCCCCCTTCGATCTCGACATTCTCGCCGCCGTTGAGGGCGATCCGGTCGCCATTCGGCAGGGTGACGAAGCAACCCGAGGGGCAGATCGTCTCCGTCGCGCCGGGTTCCAGCGCGACTTCCATGCGGCTGCCGCCTTCCACGATGACGAGAACCTGGACATCGCCGTCCTTGTTGGTCACCGAGGCAGCCATCGCCGACGCGGACATCGCGGCCGACACCAGCAGCATCATGATCATTCGCTTCATCGTCGCCCGGCGCCGCGGCGCCGCCCCTGTTTACAAGCCCTTGCGGAACACTATCGTTCCTCGTCAGGATTTGCATGTGTTTTATGGCGGGGCGGCTGAATGCAGCGTGAATGCGGCGTTCATGCGCCGCAAATCGGGCGCGGCGCTCAGGTCTCGGGCGTGTCGTCGGCCGGCGGGCGGACCTTGCGCACCGCGTCATCGAGCAGCGCGGTGATGAGACCGGCCCCTTCCGGCGAAATCTTGATCGGCACCTCGGCCGCCGCCGGCCCGCCGATGGCGATGCCCTCGCTGCGGAACCTTTCGAGGACGGCGGCGCGCAGGTCGGATTTCACACCCGTGCCGTTGAGGATATCCGCCAGGAAGGCGCGGATCTCGAAATCGAGCGTCGCCGAGGAGAAGGCCTGGAAGACCACCATGGGCTCGGGATTGCGCAAAAGCCCCGGCTGCGCCCGCACGACGTCCGTCAGCACCTCCTGCACCTGCCGCGGATCGTTGCTGCCGTGCACGCTGATCACCATGTCGACACGACCGAGCTTGTTGCGGTGCGTCCAGTTGCCGACCTGGCCGTTGATCAGCACCGAGTTCGGCACGATCACCGTCTGGCGCTGGAAGGTCTCGATCTCCGTGGCGCGCACGGAGATGCGGCGCACGAAACCCTCGGTCGTGCCGGCGACCACCCAGTCGCCCACCTTGAACGGCCGCTCGGCAAGCAGGATAAGGCCCGAAACGAAGTTCGACACGATGTTCTGCAGGCCGAAACCGATGCCGAGAGAGAGGGCGCCGGCCACGAGCGCGAGGCTGGAGAGATTGATGCCCGCCGCCGATATGCCGATGAGGCCTGCGAGCGCCACGCCGGCATAGCCGACGACGGTGCGGATCGAGTTGCGCAGGCCG
>CAMLOC010000511.1 GCA_946481465.1 uncultured Shinella sp.
TCGACGCGGGTCTGCGTCAGGTAGATGCGGCCGTCGTCGTTGATGGCGTTGACGAGGGCGATGTTGTGCCGGTCGGCCTCCATGCCGCCCTTGTGGCGGAAGGAGAAGAGCGAGAGCACCGGTTCGCTGACGATCTCGAAATCCGGTTCGCCGGCAAGCCGCCCGGCGAGTTCCCTCGACCAGGCGACGTGGTTGCGGATCATCGTGCGCAGGCCTCCCAGTCCGTGATAGCGCAGCAGGAACCAGAGTTTCAGCGCGCGGAAGCGACGCCCGAGCGGCACGGACCATTCGGAATAGTTGATGATGCCGTCATGGCCGTGGGTCTTCAGGTATTCCGGCTGGATGGCCAGCGTGCGCACTTGGTCCTCGGGGCTGCGGATGAACTGTACCGAGCAGTCGAAATTGGCGCCGAGCCATTTGTGCGGGTTGAAGACGACGGAATCGGCCGCCTCGATGCCCTCCCAGAGGGTGCGGAATTCCGGGCAGATCATGGCTGATCCCGCCCAGGCGGCATCGACATGGAGATAGAGGCCATGCGCTTTGGCCACTGCCGCCACATCGCGGATCGGGTCGCAGGCGCCGATGGAGGTGCCGCCGGTGCAGGCGATCACGCCGGCCGGGATGTGGCCGGCTGCAAGGTCCGCGCGGATCGCGGCGTCGAGCGCCTGCGGGTCCATGCCGTTGAGCGGGCCGCTGGTGGGGATGCGCACGAGGTTCGCCTCACCGATGCCGGAAATCCAGATCGCCCGGTCGATGGAGCTATGCACCTGCTTCGACGCATAGACGCGCACCGCCCCGTGCGCCGCCAGCCCGTCGCTGTTGCCCTTCCAGCCGAGCGCCTTCTCGCGCATGACCAGCACGGCGGCGAGTGTCGCGGTGGAGGCGGAATCCTGGATGACGCCGGAAAAGCCCTCCGGCAGGCCGAGCGCCTGGCGCAGCCAGTCGACCACCCGTGTTTCAAGCTCGGTGGCGGCCGGCGATGTCTGCCAGAGCATGCACTGGGCGGCGACGGAGGTGACGAGATAATCCGCGATGACCGACACCGGCGCGGCATTGGCCGGGAAATAGGCGAAGAAGCGCGGATGCTGCCAATGGGTGAGGCCATCGGGAACGATGCGCTCGAAATCCGCGAAGATCGCCTCCATCGTCTCGCCGTTTTCCGGGGCGGCAGCGGCGATCTGGCGGGCGATGTCGCCCGGCTTGGTCTGTGCCCGCACCGGCCGGTCGCGCAGGCCCGCGCGGTAGTCGGCGCCCCAGTCGGCGACCGTGTGCGACCATCGGCGGAAGTCTTCGCTGTCCATGTCCTGCTCCTTGTCTGGCTTTCGCATTTCTCGGTGCTCGCCGGCCGATTTGCAATGCCTCTCCGACTCCCAGGGGGAGCCCACGGCGAGGTCGGTTCATTATGCAAACCTATATTTCAAATGTAGACTTGCAAACAATCAAGCTTCCTGTCAAATTAATTCGCATGTTAAGTATCTGCCGCGAGCCTGTGGCGGTGCCCGGAGTGGAGCCGGGCTGGAGGGGAGGAGAACGGAATGAGGGCCTGCATGACCCGGCAAATCGTGTTTCGAGCGAGGAGGAGTGGTCGATGAGTGCCGCCGCCCGTCCGCCGCGAATCCTGCTGATCGGCACCGGCGACACCAAGAGCGAGGAGCTTCTGTTCATGGCCGATGTCATCGGCAAGGCCGGTGGCCTTGCCGTCCTGGTGGATGTCAGCGTGCTCGGCGATCCGCCCTACAGGCCCGATCATTCCAAGCACGACATCGCCGCCGCGGCCGGCACCACCCTGGAGGCGATCACCGGGAACGGCGACGAGAACACCGCCATGGCGCTGATGGCCAGGGGGGCGGCGGCGCTGGTGCGCCGGCTTTCGGAGACGGGGGAGGTGGACGGCATGATCGCGCTCGGCGGTTCGCTCGGCACCGACCTTGCCCTCGACGTCGCCGCGGTGCTGCCGCTCGGCGTGCCGAAATTCATCGTCTCCACCATCGCCTATTCGCATCTCCTGCCGCCGGAGCGCATCGCGCCCGACCTGATGATGATCCTGTGGGCCGGCGGGCTCTATGGGCTCAACCCGATCTGCCGGGCGGTGCTGTCGCAGGCCGCGGGCGCGGTCGTCGGCGCCGCCAGGGCGGTCGAGCGGCCGGGCCGGGAGCGCCCGCTGGTGGGAATAACCTCGCTCGGTTCCTCATGCCTCAGCTACATGAAGCTGCTGAAGCCGGCGCTGGAGCGGCGCGGCTATGACGTCGCGGTTTTCCATTCCACCGGCATGGGCGGACGCGCCTATGAGGCGGTGGCGGCGCAGCGGGGTTTCGCCGCCGTCTTCGATTTCTGCATCCAGGAAGTGACCAACGCACAGAACGGCTCGGTCGCCATCTCGGGGCCGGACCGCATGGAGAATGCCGGCCGCGCCGGCATTCCGCAGATCGTCGCGCCCGGCGCGGTCGACATGGTGGACATGCCCGCCTGGCAGGCGACGCCCGACCGCTTTGCCGGCCGGCCCTATCATGCGCACAACCGGCTGATCGCCTCCGTTACCGTCTCGCCCGCCGAGCGCCGCGCGGTCGCCCGCGTCGTCGCCGCCAAGCTGGAAGGGGCGAGCGCCCCGGTCGCTTTCCTGCTGCCGACGAAGGGCATCCAGGAATGGGACCGGGAGGGTGAGCCGCTGCACGAGCCGGATGCGCTCGACGCCTTCCTTGACGAGATGCGCCGCGCCATGCCGGCCTCCGTCGCCTTCGAGGAGGTCGATGCGCATATCAACGCGCCGGATTTCGCCGCAAGGGCCCTGGAAATCTTCGATCGCTGGGTCGCCGAGGGCATCGTCGAGAAGGGGCGGGCGGCATGACGGGGACCGAGCGCGCGCTGATCCTCGATTTCGGCGGCGTCGTCACCCGCACGCTGTTCGAAACGCACGACACCACCGAACGGGCGCTCGGCCTGCCGGCCGGCACGCTGACTTGGCGAGGTCCCTTCGATCCCTCGACCGATCCGCTTTGGGTCTTGATGCAGGCGCGGAAAATCACCGAGCGCGACTACTGGATGACGCGCACGCGGGAGGTCGGCGCGCTGCTCGGCGAGGACTGGACGGACATGAAGACCTTCGTGCAGCGGGCGCGCGGGGCCGATCCCGGCCTCGTCCTGCGTCCCGAGGCGCGCGACGCCATCCTGAAAGCGAAGGCTGCCGGGCTGAAGCTTGCCATCCTCTCCAACGAGCTCGACCTCTTCTACGGCGAGAGCTTTCGCAAGCGTTTCCCGTTGATCGACCTTTTCGATGTGATCGTCGATGCGACCTATACGAAGATCCTGAAGCCCGATCCGCGCGCCTATGAACAGGTGCTGGCGGAGCTCGCTCTCGACCGCGCCGCCTGCGTCTTCGTCGACGACCAGAAGAAGAACATCGAGGGCGCGGCGGCCGTCGGCCTTCCCCATGTGCATTTCGACGTGACCCGGCCTGCCGAAAGCTATGCGCAGGCGCTGAACATGCTTGGACTTTGAAAGGACATCCCATGCGCGATTCCAACTTCCTGATCGAGAACAATGCCCGCCATCTCTGGCATCCGATGGCCCATCCCGCCGAGATGCAGGCCAAGCCCCCGCGCATCATCAACGGGGGCGAGGGCGTCTTTGTGGTGGATATCCACGGCAAGACGGTGCTGGATGCCGTCGGGGGCCTGTGGAACGTCAATCTCGGCTATTCCTGCGAGCCGGTGAAGAAGGCGATCCGTGACCAGCTCGACGAGCTGCCCTATTACTCGACGTTTCGCGGCACCACCAACTCACCGCTGATCGAGCTTTCCTACGAGCTCGCCGAATGGT
>CAMLOC010000512.1 GCA_946481465.1 uncultured Shinella sp.
GGCGCCCGGTACTCGCCATCGCCCTTCGCCTCGCGGCCGCTTTGTGGGTGCTGTTCCTGGCTATCCGGCTTTGGCGTGTCTCGACCGTTCAGACGAGCCCGGACAGCGCATCGCCCGTGACGATTGGCCAGGTCTTCGTGACGACGCTCCTCAATCCGAAGGCGCCGATCATCGGTCTCGTCATCATGCCGCATGGTCCGCTGGCGCAGATCGCCCCGGCTATCGGCTCATTCAGCCTCCTGGTCGCCGGCACTGGTATGAGCTTCCTGGTTCTCGGAAGCCTGATCGGTCGCGCCCCGGTACTTTCGCCGCAACTGGTCTACCGTATCGCGGCGGTCTGCCTCGGCGTCTTCTCGCTCGGCCTTGCCGGAAGCGCGTCCGGCCTTATCTGAAATCAGGCCTCCTCGGCCTGGTGCAGGCGCATCAGTTCCTGCTGCACCTCGTCCTGGAAGGCAAAGACGGCCGCACGCGCCTGGTTCTCGGACGAGCCGAGCTTTTGCAATTCGGCGGCAAGTTCACGGCACACCCTCAGCCAGTACAGCCGGGCCTCCTCGCCATGCAGGCCGTCCAGTTCGCCGGCGCAGCGACGAACATGGGCCGTGCGACGTTCGGCAGGGAAGGGGACGACCGGTCCGTTCTCGTTGGCAACGGAGTGGCGTTTCGGCTGGATCGCGGCATAGGGGGGCATTGATTCGGGCTTCCTTGTCTTCCCCCCATGATTAGGGAAAGCATGGTTAATGCCCGGTTTCCGAAATGCGTTTCCCTGTGCCGCGATGACATGGTCACCCCACATGCCGCGCCGGCTTCTCGTTTGCCCGCACGAGCGCCATCAGCATCGGCCCGAGCGAAAATTCACCGCGTTCCGCCCGGCGGGTGAGGTCGCGCAGATATCCGCCCGCCGAATTGATGTGTCCGGCCCGCTCAAGGATGCAGGCGATGACCGTCGCCGCATTTTCCGGCCCGAGAATCCCGCAGGCATCCTCATAGGCCGAGGCGCTTATCGCCAGCATGGAGCGCACCACGACGGCCGCCGTCATCAGATCGCGCCAGCTCGAAATCGCGCCGCCCGGCCCGAAGGCCACGATTTCCGGGCAGGCCTGCAGCACCAGGCCCAGCGGATAGGGTTTGAGCGCATCCGAAGCGTTTGCCGGCTGGGGGTGAAGCCCCTTTGCCTTGGTCGGCGCATCCACGGGCCATTGCGAATACCGCCCGCCCGCCTTTTCATCCTTCCTGCCGTATCCCCCGCTGTCAGGTTCCTGTTCTGGCTCGACATCGCCGCCCGGCTTCGTTTCGAAGCGAGGTTCAAAGTCAGAGGATGAGTCGGGGTTTGAATTCTGTTGGTGCCGCTCAGTTTGGCCGGCATTGCCCGCCGATTTTTCAAAAATAATCTGCTGTTCCAGATGCTTGACGATTTCCGCCCGGAGCGCTTCGAGAGCAGTGAGCACCGGCGTCAGGACTTCAGGTGTCGGAACGCGCGGCAGGGTGCCGACGAGCATGCGGAAATCCGCCTCGTAGCGCATCCAGTCACCCGCAAGTCCGTCTTCCAGTGCCGTCTCGATCAGCTTGGCGATATCCCGCCGCACCAGCGTCACGCGCTCCCGCAGCCGTTGCAGCAACAGGCGCTCGGCGACCACCTCGGCGGCACGCTGCTTAATTTCCTCGGCCCGGGCGAGCAGGGGGGCCAGCGAAAAGCCGAAGGCCTCGCCGATCGCGCCCTGCCGGTCGCGGCGCACATAGCGCTTGCCGTTCGGGCTGTCGCGTCGGGTCAGCAGGCCGCCTTCCACGAGCGCGGCGAGATGCCGGCGCAGCGTGGTCTCCGCCATGCCGTGGGTGCGCAGGGAAAGCTGGGCGTTCGACGGGAAAACCACCATGCCGTCGGCCCCCGAAAGCTCGGCCTTCGGATAGAAGCTCAAAAGCGCATTGAGCACCGAAAGCGCCCGGTCGCTGATGCCCAGCTTCGGCCGCGCCTCGCAGAGCCAGCGGTACAGCTTCCACTTGTCCACGCACGCATCCGGCGGGACCGTCCTTGCGATCGCCTGGCTTGCGAGCATGCCAAGCGTCATCGCCCGCCGCCCGAAGGGCGTCGTTATGCCGTCCGTCTCCATGTCTCTTCACCTTTCAACAGGCAAAAGAGACCCCATCACCGGAACCGGTGCCAAAAAGGCTTGACTGTGATTCGGGGAAGTGCGACTCTCAGGCTGCTAAACGATGAGAAGGGCTTCCGCGACGGTAACGTTGAGGGGGCCTTTTTCTTTTGCGGATCAATCTCCTGATTTTCGTACATTTTCCGTCCGGAACGCCTCGTAGAGACGATCCAGGTTCTCTGTGATGTAGGCGCCGAAGGCCGTGGCATCGGCGGATTTCAGCGCGATCGTGTACTGGCGGCCCGTGGACTTGATGCTGGCGCGCACGGGGCCGTCCTTGCGCACCCACTCGGCCGGCGCCGGCTTGCCGGCCGCCGCGCCCGGCGTCTCCCTGCGGGCAAGATGGTTGCTGACGAGGTTGAAGCGGTCCTCCGGCACGCGGGCCTTCACCCGTTCGCGCGCCAGGAATTCCACCGCCTTGTCCTCGTTGGCGGGCTCGTCGAAGCGGGTCGCCAGTTCGTGCCAGCGGTCGCGGCCGATGGCAAGCGCCGGGCCGATGCCGGCGCGCACCGCCTTGGGAATGCGGTTCACCACCGACAGCATCTTGGAGACGGTCGTCTTGTCGGCGCTGAGCGCCGCCATGATCGTCTCGCGGTCGAAGCCGCGCGCTTCCAGCTCGCCGGCAAAGGTCGCCCGTTCGAGGAAGGAGAGATCGGCGCGCGCGCTGTTCTCCTGGCCCTGCGCGATGACGTGGTCGCGGTCGGTGAGTGCCTTGACGACCGCGCGGACGGGCCGGCCGAGCAGGCGCGCGGCCTTGGCGCGGCGATGGCCGAAGGCGATCTGGTAGACGCCGTCCTTCGACGGATGCGGGCGCACGAGGATGGGCGAATCCTGCCCGCGCACGCGCATCGCCTCGACCAGTTCGCGGAACTGCTCGTCGGAATGGGCGAGGCGATCGGAAATGAAGGATTCCTCGATCTGGTCCGCCTCGAGCTCGATGACGACCTCGCCGGCCGTCAGCTTCGCCTCGATCTCCTTTGCCGCATCCGCCTTGGCGGCCAGCGCGTCGATGCTGCGCGTGACGGCACCGAGCGCGCCGATGCCCTTGTAGGTCACATGCTGGCGCGGCTCGTCGTTGACGGGGTTTACCGGCGTCAACGTCTCCGAGGCCGGCGACATCAGGTTGGAAAGAACGTTCTTGCGCGCCATCAACGCCCCCATGCCTTGTGGATCAGTTCGACGATTTCCGCATTGACCGCCTCCAGGGATTCGAGCGCCCGGTCATAGGTGGCCCGCGTGAACTGGCTCCGGTCGACCTCGTAGAGCGTCTGGTTGGTCAGCGCCGCATCGGCGATGGCGACGCTGCGTACCATCGGATTGGTCAGGACATGCTGCTTGAACAGCGAGCGCATGAAGGCGACCATTTGGGTCTGCGGCCCGTCGGCGGGGTCATAGCGGGTAACGAGGTAGCGCAGCCAGTCGAGGTTCATGTTGCCGCCCGCGCTTTTCAGCGTGTTCAGCACCTCGCCCAGCATCTGCAGGAACTGGCACATGGACATGACGTCGAGCATCTGCGGATGCACGGTGATGAGCACGGCGGTGGCGCCGCAGATGGCGCTCATCGTCAGGAAACCGAGCTGCGGCGGGCAATCGATGACCACCACGTCGTAATTGTCGGCGACGGAAGAAAGCGCTTCGTCGAGCCGCGCGAAGAAGATG